>NZ_CP110504.1:0-156525 GCF_028673255.1 Candidatus Karelsulcia muelleri
TGATTCGCAAGTACAAGATGTTGATTATGAAGAAGTAAAATAAATAAAAGAATATGTTTTACTTAGGAATAAAGTTTACTCAAGATGTTGTTTATGATTAAACAAGTTTCAATATCAATATCATCACCCGAAGAAATTTTGAATGAATCTTCAGGTGAAGTAGTAAAAGCTGAAACAATAAACTATAGAACTTATAGGCCTGAACCAGATGGTTTATTTTGTGAAAGAATCTTTGGTCCTACTAAAAACTATGAATGTTATTGTGGAAAATATAAAAATAAACGTTATAATGGAGTAGTTTGCAATACTTGTGGTGTAAAAATAACAAACCAAAATGCTCGTAGGAAAAGATTCGGCCATATAACTCTTGCATCACCAATAATTCATATTTGGTTTTTTAGATGTTTTCCTAACAAATTAGCTACTTTACTAAAACTGCAAGCAGAAGACGTAGAAAAAATAATTTATTCAGAAAAATATATACTACTTGATAAAGGTGATTTTGAAAAACAATTATTCTTTATAAAAAACTTTGAGCTGATTAGCTTACGACTTTATAAAAAAATAAAAAAATTAATAAAAAGAAAAAAGCCAATAAATAAACCAATTCTAAAAACAGGAGCTAAAGCATTTGAACAAATTTTGAAAAAACTAAATCTACAAATTTTAGAAAAAGATTTAAGGGAAGAAAAAAAAATATTAAAATCAAACTTTAAAAAAGACTATCTAAATTATAGATTAAAAACCATAAGCGAAATAATCGATGGTAAAGAAACGTATAAGAATATAGTTTTAAATATTCTACCAGTTATTCCTCCAGAAATACGACCGTTAGTTCAGCTTGAGAATGGAAAATATGCTACTTCAGACTTAAATGAATTCTACAGAAAAATAATTATAAGAAATAATAGGTTAAAAAAATTTCAAAATATTAGAGTTCCACAAATAATAATACGTAACGAAAGACGTTTATTACAAGAGTCAGTAGATTCCTTGTTTGATAACTCAAAAAAAATAATACCGATAAAAAGTGAAAATAATAGAGTGATTAAATCATTATCAGATGGTTTAAAAGGAAAACTAGGAAGATTCAGGTTTAATTTATTGGGAAAACGAGTTGATTATTCAGCAAGATCAGTAATTATATCTGGCCCAAAATTAAAATTATATGAGTGTGGGTTACCTAGAAAGATGTTAATAGAATTATTTAGACCATATATACTAAACAAAATATTAGAAAATGGAAAAACCATAAATTTAAAAGAAGCAAAAAAGATAATTAGCAAAAAAAAAAAGTTAATATGGAAGTTATTAAATCATTTAATATACAAATATCCGATCTTACTAAATAGAGCACCAACTTTACACAAATTAGGTATTCAATGTTTTTATCCTAAAATAACTGAAGAAAAAGCTATAGAATTACATCCATTGGTATGTGCTGGCTTTAATGCTGACTTTGATGGAGATCAAATGGCTGTCCATATACCATTATCAAAGGAAGCTATTTTAGAGGCAAAATGCCTTATGTTACCTACACAAAATATATTAAATCCGGCAAATGGAAATCCAATATTAGTCCCATCACAAGATATGCTGTTAGGTTTGTATTACTTAAGTAAGGAAATGAAGACCAAAGAACACAAACTAAGAAAATTTTCAAATACGAAAGAAGTACAAATAGCTTATAACAATAATATAATAGATATAAATACTAAGATATTGGTAATGATGAAGAAAAAATTAGTTTCAACTACAGCAGGTAAAGTATTATTCAACCTCCTACTCCCTAAAGGAGTAGGTTATTATAATAGAATTTTAACGAAAACATCATTATCAAAAATAATAAAACAAATATTTTTCAAAACAAATAGTTACAAAACGATAAAATTTCTTGATAATATTAAAGAAATAGGTTTTGAAACTTCATTCAATGCTGGTTTTTCATTAAACTTAGAAGACCTAACAATTCCAGATATAAAAAAAAAAATACTAGAAAAAGCATTAAAAAAAAAGAAACAAATAAATATTAAAAATAAAAACGAAGACAATGAAATAAAATACCATACAAAAATAAAATTTTGGAGTAAAATAAATAATAAATTAACCAAGAAAATAATAACTTATTTAAAAAAAAGTCAAAAAGGTTTAAATCCGATTTACATGATGCTTAATTCAGGTGCTAGAAGTTCAATAGAACAAATAAGACAAATTTCAGGTATGAGAGGATTAATGGCAAAACCTCAAAAAAATATAGAATCAAAAAATATAATTGAAAATCCAATCTATTCAAATTTTCTAGAAGGTTTATCTAATTATGAATATTTTATATCTACTCACGGGGCAAGAAAGGGATTAGCAGATACTGCATTAAAAACTGCTGATGCTGGCTATTTAACTAGGCGATTAGTTGATGTAGCTCAAGATGTTGTAATAACAAAAACAGATTGTAAAACATTAGTAGGTATATATGTTACACAATTAATAATAAAAAATCAAATAATAGAGAGTATAGATGAAAGAGTATTAGGCAGAATATCGTTACAAAACATTTATGATAAAAATAGAAAAAGAATTATTCTTAAAAAATATGAATTAATAGATGAAAAAAGAGCTAAATTAATTAAAGAAAGTAATATAAAACAAATTAAAGTTCGTTCACCTATAACTTGTAAAGCGAAAAAAGGAATATGTATCAAATGCTATGGTATAAATTTATCAACGGGGCGACTAGCTCAAAAAGGTGATGCTGTAGGGATATTAGCAGCGCAATCTATTGGAGAACCAGGTACACAATTAACTCTACGTACTTTTCATATAGGAGGAACTGCAGGAAATGTAGCAGAAAGCAATAAATTATTTTCTAATTATAATGGAAAACTAAAATACCAAAACCTCAAAGCAATAAAAAAAAAAAACTACAGTATAGTGATTTCTAAAAAAGCTAATATTAAAATTTATATTTTAAATTCGAAAATAATATTAAATATAAACATTCCTTATGGTAGTAAAATATTTATAAAAAATAACCAAACTCTGAAAAAAGGTGATTTAATTTATAAATGGTATCACCATTATTATCCGATAATATCAGAAATAAAATCTAAAGTGATCTTGAAAAATTTCTATGAATACAGAAATTTCATAAAAAAAAGAAAAACAGGTAATAGTTCATTTCAAGAAGTAAAAATAGTTAAAAATAATCTACACGATTACTGCATACCATATATTTGTTTAATAATTAAAGAAAAACAAAAAATAAAATTAAAAAAATATCCTTTACCAACAGGTTCACAAGTATTAGTAAAAAACTTAGAAGAAACGAAAGCAGGGCAACTAATAGCCAAAATACCAAGAAGATTTTTAAACTCGACAGATATAACAGGAGGCTTACCAAGGGTCTCAGAATTATTAGAAACAAGAAAACCCTTCAATTCAGCGATTATATCAGAAGTAAAAGGGAGAGTAAAGTATGGCAGAAGAAAAAGAAAAAAACAAGAAATTTTTATTAAAACTAAAAAAGGCAGAAAAAAAAGATATAATATAAATATAGAAAAAAAAATATTAGTTAATGACAACGAGAATATTAAAGCTGGAAATAAATTATCAGAAGGAGAAATAGCAATAAATGAAATATTAACAATAAAAGGAATATATGCATTACAAAAATATTTAATTAATGAAATACAAGAAGTCTATAGATTAGAAGGAGTTAAGATAGATGATAAACATTTTGAAATAATAATACGACAAATGCTGAAAAAAATTAAAATCATAAATTCAGGAGATACAAAATTATTAGAAGGAAATATAGTAGATAAAGAAATTTTCTATTCAGAAAATAAAAAAATAAGAACGTTTAAAATAATAACATTTAATGCAAATCCTAAAGTAGGCTTATTAGTAGGAGATAAAATAACCAAAAAAAAACTAAAAAGAATAAAAAATAAAGAAGAAATTAAAACAAGAGAACCAAGACCAGCAATTGGACTCACAATATTACTAGGTATTACTAAATCAGCTTTACAAAATCAATCATTTTTATCAGCTGCATCATTCCAAGAAACTACAAAAATATTAAGTGAATCAGCACTAAGAAGACAAAAAGATAATTTAAAAGGTCTAAAAGAAAATGTAATTTTGGGAAATAAAATTCCAGCAGGAACAGGTTTCAAACAGGCTTAAATAAAGTCCTTTTGCAGGATTCAAGAAATATGCTTTTAGGATAACGAACTCTAACTAAATAAAGTCCTTTTGCAGGAACTGAAGGACAAGAAAGTATTTTTTTCTGTTTGTTTATAAAAGAGCAAAATTCCAACATGTTAATTTTTCCAATTCCTAAATACAAAAATGTCCCAATTATTCGTCTTACCATGTTTCGTAAGAATCTATTTGCTATAAGATCAATATATAAAACTCTATTACGAATGCTCCAAGTAAAATAATATAATTTACATAAATTCAAAGAATTGGGTGAAATTTTTTTACCAAAAGGACTGAAATCATCAAGATTTTTTAAAATAAAACCAGCTTTGTTCATTATACCATAATTTATTTTTCGAAATGGAAATTTTAAATAATTATAACTAAAAGGTCCTCTACAAAGATTTATCCTGTATTGGTAATGCCTACTGATAACATCATATCTTGCACTAGCATTAGTTTTAACTTGAAGAATATTTCGAATTACTATATAATTAGGCAATAGTATATTAATTTTATTTACAAATTTTTTTGTTTTTAATACCTTAACAGAATCAAAATGTGCAAACATTTGTATTGCGTTGACGCCAGTATCTGTACGACTTGCACCTAGAATAGAAATGTTCTTTCTTAAGATCAAAGCTATGCACTTTGCGAGAGTATCTTGGATAGAAATTTGCTTTTTATGTTTGGATTTCTGTATTTGCCATCCACTAAAATACTTACCATTATATGAAAGTTCTAAGAAATATCTCATAAGAAAAACAATGCATAAGAGAATTATTCGAAAGTATTATAAATTTATTTTTAAAAAACAAGATGTTGCTGCAAGATTAGATAATTACTTAATAGATAAATTACCAAAAAGGTATACAAGAAACATAATACAGAAAATAATAATACTAGGAAATGTATATATAAATAAAAAACAAATTAAAAATAAAAAACATTTATTAAAATCAAAAGATAGAATCGAAATTTTTACACTTTATCTAAATAAAAAAGAAGCGATATTAAAATGCGAAAGATTAAATCTTAGTATTCTTTACGAAGATGAATATTTATTAATAATTAATAAACAATTTAATTTAGTAGTTCATCCTGGAACTAGAAATCAAGAAGGAACATTGCTAAATGGTATAAAATATTTGTTAGAAAACAAAGCTGAAACAAGAATACAATTAAAAAAGCCTTATATAGCTAATAGGATAGATAAAGAAACTAGTGGTTTAATAATGGTAGCGACCGATGAAAAAATAGTACAAAATTTATCAAAACAATTTTCATTAAATTGGATCAAAAAAAAATATATAGCAGTAGTTAATGGAATAATAAAAGAAGAGCAAATAAACAAAATATCAAAAATAGTAATATCAAGAAAGAAAGGGAAATCAAGAAAGAAAGTATGTTTTTCAACTTTTAAAGTAATAGAAAGATTAAGAGATCTTACAGTATTAAAATGTATAATTTCTTCTGGAAGAACCCATCAAATAAGAGTTCATTTAAAAGAATTAGGATATACTATATTCAACGAGAAAAAATATAGTATAGATAAAATATACTACGAGAAAATAGCATCATACAAAAAAAAAATAATTTCTAGGATAATACAAGATTCTAAATTTCTTGCACTACATGCTAAATCACTAGAACTAATTCATCCAATATTTCTAAAGTACCTTCAATTTACTTCAATAATTCCATTTGAGATATACATGTTAATAAAAATTATGTTTTAAATTCATTAAAAAATATAGCTAATGCTAGAAAGAATTATGAATTTTAGCTAATTTAGATGAAAATTAATTTTCAAAAGACAGAAACTACTTAGTAAAGAATCTTATATTAATTATCTTACTTATTAGTAAAGAATCTTATGGTAAACGTAGCTCAATTGGTTAGAGCATTAGATTGTGGTTCTAAAGTGTGTCGGTTCAATTCCGATCGTTTACCCAGACTGGTAATACTATATCATTCATTAGAAGAGAAGAAAGATAGTATTAATGATTTAAAAACGAAGAGATTTGATCAGAATGAATAAATATATCACGAAAGCAATATCTATCATTCTTATAGTAACAAAGAATTAATCTAGTAATTTTATTCTTATGATTCTTCATATTAAGATTTAGATTTCTTTATGAAGAGTAACCCTATTTAAAAATGGATTGAATTTACGTAACTTCAATTTACGAGAAGTATTAATTCTGTTTTTAGTAGTAAAATATCTAGATATACCATGGCTTACAATTTTGCTTTTTTGTTGTTCTAGACATTCTAATATAATTTGAATTCTCTTTAATTTAGCTTTGTTTCTCATAGTGTGAGATGTTCTTATAAAGAATCTTGAAAGAAAGACCATTTTTATAAAGTATTTTTAACCCTTTCTTAGAAAGAAAAATATTAATCCATTTATTTTTATTAATAAGAAAAATACGTTTTCGCAAAATATTAGTTTTAAAAATTCTACTGCTTTTTTTATTAGAATGTGAAATTTTTTTACCAAATACATTTTTTTTACCAGTTATTTGACAAAATTTAGACATATTATAACAGAATTTTATTATCCAGAAAGTAGTTAATTAAAACTTTAGGAATTTGAATATATTCGCTAAATTGATAATTTTCGATTAATGCAGCAAACAATCGAGGAATAGCTAAAGAGCTTCCATTTAAAGTATGACAAAAATATTTTTTTCCATCATTATTAATGAATTTAATACCCATTCGATGAGATTGAAAATTTGTACAATTAGAAACAGAGCTAACTTCCAACCATTTATTTTGTCCAGGAGAAAACACTTCAAAATCATAAGTCAAAGCAGAAGTAACCCCTAAATACTTAGAAGAAATATTAATAATACGAAAAGGAATATTGAAAGAAGATAAAAGATTTTTAACATGTCTAACCATGTGATTAAAAGATTTATAAGAGTCAGTATCAGAAGTAATTTCTATAATTTCAACTTTATCAAACTGATGTAATCTATTTAACCCTTTCACTTTTAGTCCATATGATCCAGCTTCTCTTCTAAAACAAGAAGTAAAAGAGGTAGCTTTACAAGGTAAATCATTAATATTAAAAAGAGAACGTCTAAAAACATTGATTAAAGGGATTTCAGCAGTAGGAATTAAATATAATTTATCTTTTTCTAAAAAATACATTTGCTTTTTTTTATCAGGGAATTGGCCAGTACCAAAAATAGAATTTTTATTTACTAAAAAAGGTAAAACATATTCCATATATCCAGCATTAATATTTTTATCTAAACAATATTGAATTAATGATCTTTGTAACTTAGCCCCTTTATCAATATAAATGTTAAATCCACTACCAGAAATATGAGAAGCGAAATTAAAAAGATGAAACTTTTTTCCTAATTCCCAATGTGTTAGTAATTTATTTTTATAAGCTAATTTAAAATTTTGATAAAGTAAAATATCCTTGGTTAAAGGAACTTTCTTATAAAGTAGATTAGGAATTTGTATTAAAAGATTAAAAATTTTTTTAGATAAAACGCTTAAGATAGCATCTAAAATTTTCATTTTTTTTTTATATCGAGTAGCTTTTTTTAGAAGCAAGCTATTATTAATCGTATAACGAATAGAGAAAGAGATTTTTTTAAGTTTAGCAATGAAATATTTTTTAAGAACTATTTTATTAAATTTTTCTTTTTCTAATTTCAAAAGATAATCGATAATATTTAACTTACTAAAGTTGCGTTTTATTAACCCCAAAATAACTTTCTTTTTATATTTTTTGATGAAAGAAGTAGTAAACATAACTTAAATTATAACTTAAATTTTAAACTTATTCTGTAGTTTTCTAATATTGTAGATATATCCGCTTCAATAAATTCTCTAAAGTAGGAGTTAGTAAATATATAGCATCTAAGACTCTCAAGAAAAGTAACACCAGCACAAAGAGCTAATAAGTATGAGCAATTAAAATATTAACATTTAAATTTATTCTTAATAAATGAATCAAATGAGTCCTAGTTATGGTAAAGATAACAGTTGCTATGCCATGAATTGTATATAAAGAATATTAGAAGTCATAGCTAAAGGGTAGATTACATACAATTACAGAGACTAAAAAACACATAAATAAAAGAATTTTATTGCTTTAATAAATTTGTATTATAAACATCTTTCGTAAAAGATGGTACCTCTCGGAATTGAACCGAGGCAAACACGGATTTTCAGTCCGTTGCTCTACCAAACTGAGCTAAGATACCTACTTAGTAACAAAATTAAGAATTTTGTTTTGAACAAGAAACAACTTGTTAATGGGTTGAGCCATTAACAAAGAGTGAAAAATACGAGTAATAAGTTTACTAGTATTAACTGAAATATCCGTCTTAATTTTGAATTTGAATTTACCATTTAAAGTAATAGGATAAAGAAGATATTTTTTTAAGAATAAATTTTCATTCATTTTAGGAAAAGTAGCAAAAAATATAGATTTATTATTACCTAATTTTTCCCAAATTTCTTCTGAGATATGCGGAGCATAAAAACTAATTAATATAGTAAAAGGTTCTAAAATGTCCCGTTTATTACATTTCATTTCTTTTAGCTTATTCAATAAAATCATAAATTCACTTATAGGAATATTAAAATGATGTGACTCTAAACTTTTCTTAATTTTAGTAATTGAAACATTCAAAAGACTTTGTTCTTTATAAGAAGATTTACTTTCATCAATTCGAAATTTATTTTTATAATGAAATAGATTCCAAAAATTTTTTAAAAACATGTGAACACCTTTAATAGATATTAAATTCCAAATTTTTGCTTTGTCTAGTGGACCAAGAAACATTTCATATAAACGCAGAGTATCAGCTCCATATTCTTTGCAAATGTAATCAGGATTTATAACATTAAATTTAGATTTAGACATTTTTTCAACTAAACGATAGCAAAAAAATTTATTATTTTCAGAAATAAATTTAGCAGTCCTGAATTCAGGCATCCAATTTCTGAGTTTTTTAATATTAACTTCGTTCTTGTTTTTAAGTAAATTTACATCAATATAAATTTTTTGAAATTTCTTTATATTGTCTTTAACTAAGAAATAAGAGAATAATTTGTTCTTTTTTTTAAATATTATAGCAGATTTTGCTAAAATCATACCTTGATTTAAAATCTTTCTAAAAGGTTCTTTAGAACTGACAAAACCACGATCATATAAGAATTTGTATATAAATCTAGAGTATATTAAGTGTCCGGTAGCATGCTCAATACCTCCAATATATAGATCAACATTTCTCCAATAATTTTCTATTTTTTTATCGACTAAGAATTCAAAATTATTAGGATCCATATATCTTAAAAAATAGAAATTTGAAGCAGCCCAACTAGGCATAGTACAAATTTCGAGTTTGAAAATATTTTTATCATCTATTAAAGAAGTATATACAATTTGCTTTTTCTTTTTATTCCATGCAAAAGCAAAATCTTTTCTTTTGTTTTTAACATTAGGTAAGGATAAAGGCAGGTATTTCTCATAAATTGGAATAGGAATTTTATTTTTAAAATAAATTGGTATAGGTTCTCCCCAAGAACGCTGTCTAGAAAAAATAGCATTATTAATTTTGTATTTTCTACAAAGAAATCCTATTTTTTTTGTAATCAGAAATTTAATAATTAATAAATTTGCAATTTTAATATCCAGACCAGTTAAAAACTTAGAATTTATACAAATTTTGTGAAATTTATTTTTGTTTATAATTCTTGTAATATTTAAGTTAATTTTTTTAGCCAAGAAATAACTTTCAAAGTTTACATAAGGTATACAATGTATAATTTTTTTATTAAACTTATCTTTGACAAAATTGCTTATAAATATAGGAATCTTATTTGTATTTAAATTGTTCACGGCATATAATCCAGAAAAAATGACTATTCTATTTTTGAATATTCTCTTTTTATAATTTCTACCAAACTGAGTATATTTTTTAATTAAAGAACTACCAAAAGGGAAACAAAAGAAAGAAATACCAAACAATAAATATGGTTTAGTAGTGAAAATTTCAAATTTTGCTCTTTTATTGATTATGTTATTCTCTTTATATAAAAAGAAAACTATATTTATACCCTTAGTTTCACAAATCCAATTTTTTTGAATAGATTTTAGTTTCTTAGTACCCTTTATGAGTTTTAAGTCTTTTAAGAGTCTTACTAAGTAAGCCTTGATTCTAAGACTCCATTGAAACATTTTTTTTTTACAAACGGGATAACAACCAATTTTACTAAGCTTGTTTTCAATTTCTTCATTTGCAAGCACAGAACCTAACTTTGGACACCAATTGACTGAACTTTTAGAAATAAAAGCTAAACGATAGTTTTGTAAAATTCTTTCTTGATCTGAACAATTCAATTTTTTCCATTGAAATGAATTAAATTTTTTACTAAATCTGGAATAAGCAAGAACGTTCAAGTTACCATTCTTATTAAAGATTTTAATTAATTTCTTAATATCTTTAGCCTTTTCCTTTTTTTTATCATACCATGAATTAAAAAGTTTAAGAAAAATCCATTGTGTCCATTTAAAATATTCTTTTTTATGAGTAGAAATAGTTCTGTTCCAATCATAAGAAAGCCCTAATTTTAATAATTGTTTACTATATTTTTTGATGTTTAATTTAGTAATTTGTTTAGGAGATTGCCCAGTCTTAATAGCAAATTGTTCTGTAGGTAATCCAAAAGAATCAAATCCAATAGGATGTAAAACATTATAACCAAGACTTTTTTTGAAACGTGAAAAGACATCAGAAGCTGTATAACCCAATATGTGACCAACATGTAAACCATATCCTGAAGGATATGGAAACATATCTAAAACATAAAATTTTTTTTTATCTAAAATGTTTTTAGTAAGATAGATTTTATTTTTTTTCCAAATTTCTTGCCATTTAGTTTCTATTTTTTTAAAGTTATACTTCATTATACTTAATATTGAAAATATAAAATGTAAAAATTTTTCTTTCCTTTTTTTATGAGAATAAAATGATTATAAATCAAATCTTTTTTAGTGATGACATAATCACTAAAGAAAGTATTCATGTTTAAAAGGAGTGAATTAAATTTAATTTTTCTTAAAACTTCCGTTTTTGATTTACAAATAAAGTTATCAAGAATTAAAAGGTCCAAAATCTTAAAATTAAAGGTTGTGGAATTTAATAGAATTTTTTTACAAGGAAGATATTTTTGAAATAGTAAGAAATCTTTTTTTCTTAAAAAAGTGTTCATATTTTTTCTCTTCTGATTAAATAAAATTTGGTTTATATTATAAATATCTGTAAAAGTTTTTTTACTATGTACTAAAATAGTAGTAGCTTTAGCTATTTTTCTTTGTAAGATCCTTAAAAATGGAGCTCTATCGTGTAAAGTAATTATTTTATAAATAGATCTTTTATTATAAAAAGTAAAAATTTTTATTAATTTTTTAGCTTGTACATCTGAAATATTCATCCAAAATTGATAAAACTTATAAGGTGAAGTTAATTTGGGGTCAAGCCAAATATTATCTCCATTTTCAGTTTTACCAAATTTGGTTCCATCGGATTTAGTAAGGAGGTTATGAGTCAAACCATGTACTTTAGTTTTTTGTTTTTTTTTAATTAACTCAATTCCACAAGTAATATTCCCCCATTGATCTGAGCCTCCTATTTGTAAAACACATTTTTGATTTTTGTATAAATAATAAAAATCATAAGCTTGTAAAAGTTGATAGGTAAATTCAGTAAAAGAGAGACTTAGTCGTCTTTTTTTAACTGAATCTTTATTTAACATATAATTAATATCAAAGCATTTTCCAATATTTCTAGAAAATTCAAGAAACTTTAGTTTTTTATTCCAATTATTATTCAGAATTGGTATTTTAAATTGTTTTGAGAATTTAAATAATTGTTTTCTAATTTTTCTAGAATATAAAAAAATGTCATGCTTTTTCATTAAACTACGTTCTCCTTTTTTACCAGATGGATCCCCAATTAAACTAGTACTAGTACCAAGCAAAAAAAAAACATTATGTCCATAATTTTTAAAATGAATAGAAAGAATAATAGAAATTAAATTACCAATATGCAAAGAAGAAGAAGTGGGATCAAACCCAGAATAAAGGCTAACCTTTCTTTTAAAAATATCTGAAATCCCATTAGTAGTATTAATAATTAAACCTCTCCATTTAATTTCTGGAATAATTTTGCGCATAAGAACAGACTAGTTAACATAGTATTGTATATTTGAAGAATGAAACAATAAGCAGAAAAAATTATTCAAAAAATAATATACACAAAAAAGATACCAAAAAGTACAGAATTACTTATTTTGAAAAGTTGAAATTGATGGTATGCAACAGAAACAAATAAGAATTTTTGATACGACCTTAAGAGATGGAGAACAAGTACCAGGTTGCAAACTAAACGAAAAAGAAAAAATTATAATAGCTAAAAATCTAGAACTATTAGGAGTAGATATAATAGAAGCAGGTTTTCCAATTTCTAGTCCAGGCGATTTTAAATCTGTGAAAGAAATTTCAAAAAATATTTCAAATACTATAATATGTTGCCTAACCAGAGCAAAAAAAAAAGATATAGAAATAGCTGCACAAGCATTAAAATATGCTAAACGTCCTAGAATTCATACTGGAATAGGCACTTCTGAGTCTCATATAAAAAATAAATTTAAGAGCACAGAAGAAAAGATATTAAACATTGCATATGAATCAGTAAAGTATGCAAAAAAATTTGTAGAAGATATTGAATTCTATGCAGAAGATGCTGGAAGAACCGACAATTTGTTTTTAGCAAAAGTTTGTGAAAAAGTTATCAAAGCAGGAGCAACAGTAATTAATTTACCAGATACTACTGGATATTGTTTACCAGAAGAATATGGTAAAAAAATAAAATTTTTACTAGAGAATGTACCAAATATAGACCATGTAACACTATCAACTCATTGTCATGATGATTTTGGATTAGCAACTGCAAATTCAATAGAAGGGATCAAACAAGGTGCACGACAAGTAGAATGCACTATAAATGGTATTGGTGAAAGAGCAGGTAATACACCATTAGAAGAAATAGTAATGATATTAAAAAAAAAGAAAGAATTAAATTGTTTTACTAATATTAATACAAAAATGTTATATCCGATTAGTAACTTGGTCTCTCAATATACTGGAATGGTTGTACCCCAAAATAAAGCGATAATAGGAAACAATGCGTTTTCTCATTCATCTGGGATTCATCAGGATGGAATGATAAAGAATAGTGAAACATATGAAATTATAAATCCAAAAGAAGTGGGATATAACAACTCAGAGAACAACTCGTCAATAGTTTTAACTGCTCGTAGTGGACGATCAGCGTTAATATATAGATATAAAAAATTAGGCTATGCATTGAAAACAAAGAAAATTGACACAATCTATCCAATATTTTTAGAATATGCGGATAAAAAAAAAGAAATTTCTGATGAAGACTTAAAAGAAATTATAAACAGTATATAAGAATATGGCACTGACAATTTTTGATAAAATATGGAATTCCCATATTATAGATACAATAAATAAAAAAATAGATATTATCTATTTAGATAAACAATTTATTCATGAAGTAACTAGTCCACAAGCTTTTGAAACATTAGAAAAAAGAAAAATTAAAATATTCAGGCCTGAAAAAATTATAGCTACTGCAGATCATAATGTTCCTACTAAAAATCAACATTTACCAATTAAAAATGCTTTATCTAGGTTACAAATAAATTTACTTAGAAAAAATTGCATAAAGAACGGAATTAAATTTTTTGGTTTAGGACATAAATATCAAGGAATAGTCCATGTAATTGGACCAGAATTAGGAATTACTTTACCCGGAATGACTCTAGTGTGTGGGGATAGTCATACTTCTACCCATGGTGCTTTAGGTTGTATTGCATTTGGAATTGGGACTAGTCAAGTAGCTATGGTAATGGCTTCTCAATGCTTATTGCTTAAGAAACCTAAAAAAATGCGAATTCTTATAAAAGGTAAATTAAAATTAGGAGTGACACCAAAAGATATAATCTTATATATAATATCGAAAGTAGGTACTGGAGGAGCAACTGGATACTTTGTTGAATACTCAGGGACAGTAATTGATGAAATGAAGATGGATGGCAGAATGACTATTTGTAATATGAGTATTGAAATGGGTGCAAGAGGAGGAATAATAGCACCAGACAAAACTACTTATAATTATATAAAAGATAGAGCATTCAGTCCGAAAAGAGAAAAGTTCATAGCAGCTAAGTTATTTTGGAAAACTTTGAAAACAGATAAAAATGCTCATTTTGATAAAGAATATGAATTTGATGTCTCTAAGATAGAACCGATGATAACATATGGAACGTCACCAAATATGTGTATAAAAATAGATGATTGTATCCCAAAAAAATCTGAAAATTACTTTAATAAGTCTTTAAAATATATGGGTTTTCAACCAGGAGAATATTTATTAGGAAAAACGATTAATTATGTTTTTATTGGCAGTTGTACAAATTCTAGACTTGATGATCTTAGGTTAGTATCAAAAATAGTAAAAGGAAAAAAAGTTGCTAAAAATGTACATGCTATGATAGTCCCAGGATCAACACAAGTATTTAGACAATTAATTAAAGAAAAAATAGATATTACCTTAAAAGAGTCGGGTTTTGATTTACGTCAACCTGGCTGTTCTGCTTGCTTAGGGATGAATGAAGATAAAATACCTTATGGAGAATATTGTGTTTCGACCTCAAATCGTAATTTTGAAGGACGTCAAGGCAAAGGGGCACGTACGTTATTAACAAGTCCTTTAGTCGCTGCTATTACTGCTTTAAAAGGTAAACTAGTAAGTATTAAAAAATATCTTAAAAAATATGGAGAAATTTAAGACCCTAATTAGTAGATGTCTACCTTTAGACATAGATAATATTGATACTGATCAAATTATTCCAGCTAGATTTTTGAAAATTTCATCTAGATTAAATATAGGAAAAAATTTCTTTAGAGACTGGCGGTACTATAAAAATGGAAAGCCAACCAACTTTATATTAAATAATCCAAAATATACTGGAGAAATTTTAATCACAGGAAAAAATTTTGGGTGTGGGTCAAGTCGCGAGCATGCAGTATGGGCAATTATGGATTATGGAATTAAAGTAATAATTTCAAATTATTTTGCTGATATATTTAAACAAAATGCGTTAAATAATGGGTTATTACTGATAGAACTGAAACAAGATATTGTGAATTATATTTTGAAGAATATCTTAAAGGCACCTAATAGTAACTTGAAAATAAATTTAAAAGAAGAATATGTAGAGTTTAAAAATAAAAAACAAAAATTTGAAATAAATACTTATAAAAAAAAATGTTTTCTTAAAGGATATGATGATATAGATTTTTTAATGAATTTAAAACATAAAATAAGTAAATTTGAAAAACAACTATTTTATTAAGTTCTTATTAATATTATATTATTAATTAATTACGAAGCATAAATGAAAATTATGGTAATGAAAATTGCAATCCTACCAGGAGATGGAATAGGACCAGAAATTTTGGTTCAATCATTAAAAGTATTAAAAGCAATAAGTTTAAAATTTGGACATAAATTTCTTATTTATAAGGGTTTGATAGGGGCCGAGTCAATTAAAAAAAAAGGATTACCAATTACTAAAGAAACGATAAATCTTTGTAAAAGTTCTGATACTATCTTATTAGGAGCAGTAGGTGATCCATTATATGATAATGACCCTACAAGAAATATTAGACCTGAACAAGGCCTTTTAGAATTAAGAAAAAAATTATGCTTATATTGTAATATGAGACCGATCAAAACATATAATAAACTCTTAAAAGTTGCTCCAATTAAACAAGCAGTTATAAAAAACGTAAATTTTGTTATTTTTAGAGAATTAACAAGTGGAATATATTTTGGAAACAAATGGAGATCAAAATATGAAGCATATGATATATGTACTTATAATAAACATATAATTAAAAAAATAGCTATGAAAGCATTTGAAACTGCTAGAAAACGCAAAAAAAAAATTACGTTAGTAGATAAAGCAAATGTATTAGAAACTTCTAGATTATGGCGAGAAACAGTAAAAGAAATAGCTCAAGAAAACCAAGATATTAAAGTAGATTATATTTTTATTGATAACGCAAGTATGCAAATAGTTTTACAACCTAGACAGTTTGATATTTTACTAACTGATAACATGTTTGGTGATATTTTATCTGATGAAGCTAGTGTTCTAGTTGGGTCATTAGGGTTATTGCCTTCTGTTTCTTTTGGAAATCATTATTCATTATATGAACCAGTACATGGTTCATTTACGCAAGCAAAAGGAAAAAATATTGCTAATCCACTAGGATCTATCATTTCGGTTTCTTTAATGTTAGAAAATTTTGGTTTTCAAAAAGAAAGTTTTTTGATCAATCGGGCAGTAACTGAATCAATAAATTTAGGAATTACTACTAAAGATATAAATACTAAAAACCCTTGCACAACTAGTGCAGTAGGAGATTTTTTATTTAGTTCAATTTTGAATAAAAGAAAAAGAAGAATAAGATAAAGAAATAATACGTAATTTAATACCCAAAAATTTTTCTTATTACATGTTCAAAACATTTTTTTTTTTATATATCTGAAGAGAAGATAATATCTTTTTTGTTTTTTTAATGTAATTATTTTTTTATTCAATTGATAAGACATTCTCATTAATCTTTTTATTCTATTTCTTTTAAAAGATTTTATAATTTGTTTTTTTGATACGAATAAAGCTACTTTTACTTTCTTTCTATATTTCTCATTATATTCTTTTTCTATATATGCTACATTCAACAAATTATTTTCTATTTGTTTTACTTTCCTAAATATTTGATATAAATTATTCATTAGCGAGAAAATTAATTTTTTCTTTATATTTATTCTATACTTACATATTATTTTTATAAATCATTAAAAAGAAGTAAAAATTTTATGATTTATGAGAATGAGTTAAAGAATTTTAAAAAAAGGATTAAATTACTGAGTAATGTGTTAAGTAATGTGTTAAGCCATGTGTTAAGCCATGTAAAAAGCAAAATGTTAATCGTAGAGAAAAGAATATATAGTGCTTCAAGTAAAGATATAAAAAAATATAACAAGTGTATTAAAGACTTGAATAAAATAAATTATTTGGTAGATGAAGCAAGAGTATTATTGGAATTTTTAAAAGCAGGAGAAAAAACAGAAACAGAATTTGAAATTAAAAAAATCATTAAAGCTATTGAAAGCAAATTATTTCATTTGGAATTGGAAAATTTTTTATTCAAAAAAGAAGATAGATTAGGAGCAATTCTCCAAATATCCGCTGGGCCTGGTGGTAATGAAAGTTGTGATTGGGTATTTTTATTACACAGGATGTATAGTATGTGGGCAGAAAAAAAGAATTTTGAAATTAAAAATATTTATGTTTTACAAGGAGAGTTAGGAGGGTTTAAAACAATTACTTTTAAAATTAAAGGAAGGTATGCTTTTGGATACTTAAAAGGTGAAAATGGAATACATAGATTAGTAAGGTTATCTCCCTATAACAAAAAATTTAAAAGACACACTACCTTTGCATCAGTATATATTTATCCTTTAAGAAGAAAAGAAATTAAAATATATATTAAGGAAGCTGACATAAAATGGGAAACTTTTAGATCCAAGGGATCTGGAGGGCAAAATGTTAATAAAGTAGAAACTGGTGTAAGACTGATTCATAAACCCAGTAATATAATTATAGTAAATATGGAAACTAGGTCTCAATACAGTAACAAAATGAAAGCATTACGTTTACTAAAAGAGAAATTATATTATCTAGAACAAAAAAAACAAACAGAAAATCTAGAAAAAAAGAACTCGCAATGGGGTGCACAAATAAGAAATTATATTATGCATCCTTATAAGTTAGTTAAAGATATTAGGACGAATTATGAAACAACCTAAATAGTTTTTTAAACAAGTATTTAGTGTTAATGTTAAATATAACAACTCGTTCACAATATAGAGAACATTAAGCTAATGTTAGAAAATGAATAGTAATATAATTACTTTAAAAGTAAATTTTGTTAAAAATAAAAGTTAACGTTAATTTATGTTTAAAATTTATAATACTCAATGAAATTGATTTTGAAATATCAAGAAGGTGAAGATATAGATAAAGTATTAAAAATGTATAGACAAAAAATTGAGAGCTCAGATTTAATAAAAGAAGTAAAAAAGCACCAAGAATATATCAAACCTTCACAAAAGCAAAGAAATAATTTCATAAAAGCAAGATATAAACAGTTTCTTAAGTATTCTATAGATTAAAAATGTATACTTTTACCATAAGCATTTTCAATAGCCTCAACTATAGATTCATTAATTGAAGGATGAGGATGAGTACTTTCTAATACATCAATATGTGTAGCTTCCAAGTTTCTTGCGATTATTACTTCTGTAATGAGTTCTGTAACCCCTTTTCCGATCATATGACATCCTAACCATTCACCATATTTTTTATCAAAGATGACTTTAATAAACCCTTCTGTTTCTCCATTAATTTTTGCCTTACCTAAAGCAGAAAAAGGAAACTTACCCACTTGAATTTCAAAGCCTTGTTCTAAAGCTTCGTTCTCAGAGTATCCTACAAATGCTATTTCAGGAGTAGTATAAATACACATAGGTATATTGTTGTAGTTTAATTTTTTAGGATTTAATCCCATTATTTGTTCTACACAAATTTTGGCCTCATGAAAAGCCACATGGGCTAATGAGCCTACAGGTATTACATCACCTATAGCATAAAAATTTTTTATATTAGTTTCATAATATTCATTAACTTGAATATGTCCATTTTTAGTCAATTTTATTCCTACATTTTCTAATCCTAAATTCTTGGTATCTGGAGCTACACCAATTGCAGAAATAATGTAATCTACATTTACTTTTATATAATCTTTATTCTTAAAATACTCTATTTCTATTTGGTTTTTTTTTGAGTTTAAGTATTTGATTTCTTTTATTCTTGAATTAGTTAAGAGCTTTATTCCTTTATTTTTAAAATTTTTGCTAATTTCTAGTGAGATTTCTCTATCTGCATTAGGTAAAATTTGTGAATTTTTTTCTACTATGATTACCTTTGATCCAATAGCATTATAAAAATAAGCAAATTCTAAGCCAATAGCACCTGAACCAATAATTAAAATATTCTTGGGGATTTCTCTTATTGACATGGCACCTTTATAATTTAAGAAATTTGGTATTTTAGGAAAATCTAATTGTTTAGGTTGTGCACCAGTAGCTATAACTAAATTAGAAAATTTATATTTTTTTTGGTTGTTTTTAGACTTTACAATAATTGTCTTTTCTTCTAATATTTTAGCAGTACCATATATTAATTGTATTTCATTTTTTTTCATTAAAAATGCTAGACCTTGTTGGAGGTCATCAACTATATTCCTACTTCTAGATAAAATATTTTCCAAGTTGAATTCAACTTTTTTAGCATTGATTCCATATTTGTTAGAGTTTTTAAAAATTTCTAATAAATTAGCACTTTGCAATAAAGACTTTGTCGGAATGCATCCCCAATTCAAACATACTCCTCCTAATTCGTTTTTTTCCACTAGTGCAGTTTTTAACCCTAATTGGGCTGCCCTTATTGCAGCAACATATCCGGCTGGACCACTTCCAATAACTATTAAATCAAAATGCATAAAATATCAATTTTAAAAGCAAAAAATGCTCACGACTGGATTTGAACCAGCATAAACTACTCACTCAAAGTAGTGTGTATACCTCTTCCACCACGTAAGCTGAAATGAAATAAGTAAATGAAAAATAAAAGGAACAAAATATTTCTGGTTTATAAATTACAGTAAGAGCATTATTTAATAATAATTTTAAAATGAGAAACAATCTTATAAGAAAAGAATTATGTTATAATGAATAATATACCGAGAATATAGTACACAAAGCTTGTTGATTGGCACAAAGGTAAAAAAATCTTTAAAGAAGATATTGGCGTGGTAGCTCAATTGGTCAGAGCATCGGATTCATAACTCGAAGGTAGAGGGTTCAAAACCCTCTCACGCTATAAAAACTAAAGCAACTAAATGAATCATAAACAAATTAGGAAAATATTTTTATCCTTTTTCAAAAGAAAAAAACATAAAATTCTGAATTCAGCTTCACTAGTGGCTAAAAAAGATTCTAGCTTGATGTTTACAAATGCTGGTATGAATATTTTTCAAGCTTTTTTTCTAGGACAAAAAAAATCACAATATTCTAGAATAGCAAATTTTCAAAAATGCCTTAGGATTACTGGTAAACATAATGACTTATTTGAAGTGGGAAAGGATACTTATCATCATACCATGTTTGAAATGTTAGGAAACTGGTCATTTGGTGATTATTTTAAAAAAGAATCTATTAATTGGGCATGGGAATTATTAACAGAAGTTTATAAAATGGATAAGTCAAATATTTATGTTACAATTTTTAAAGGTAATAAAGAAGATAAACTTTCTTTTGACAGTGAATCTTTTCAATATTGGAAGAACAAAATAGATGATAGTAAAATTTTATTCTTTGATAAAAAACATAATTTTTGGGAAATGGGAAAAACTGGGCCTTGTGGTACTTGTACTGAAATACATGTTGATCTTAGAAATGAAAAAGAAAAATTGCAAATACCCGGGAAAAACTTGGTAAATAAAAAACACCCTTTAGTTATAGAATTGTGGAATATAGTTTTTATTCAATTTTTTAGAAAATCAGATGGTACATTGGTTAAATTACCTAATTTTCATATTGATACTGGAATGGGCTTTGAAAGATTGTGTATGATTTTGCAAAATAAAAAATCTACTTATGACACAGATATATTTACTTATTTAATAAAGTCTATAGCCCAAAAGACTGATCAAATCTATGGAGTAACAGACAAAATAGATATTGCCATTAGAATAATAGCAGATCATATGAGATCAGTAGTTTTTGCAATATATGATGGGATAATTCCTTCGAATAAAAAATATGGTTATGTCATTCGAAAAATCTTAAGAAGAATAATAGTAACCTATTATCTTACTTTAAAAATTAACAAGCCTTTTTTATTTAAATTAGTTAATCCAATACTTGGTTATATTAAAAGTTCATATTTAAATAAATCAAACACTAGCTTAAAATATGATATTAGTACTATTATTTTAAGGGAAGAGAAATTATTTTTAAAAACTATTAATTTAGGAAGTTATAAATTAGAGAAAATAATAGAAGAATTAAGAGCAAAAAAATGCAATATTATCGCTGGAAAAATAATATACTGGCTTTACGATACTTATGGACTACCTATTGAAATTTCGAAACTAATTACTAATAAGAACAAAATAAAAGTTTTTTCTTATGATAGTTTATAAGATTTCAATTTACCTTTTCTAATATTTTAGAGAATATTTCAACTTCTTTTTTTTTCATAAGTTCCCTTTTATCATATTTCTTTTTACTTTTTGCTAAATGGATTACTAATTTTATTAATCCTTTTTTATTAATAAAAATATTTTCAGGGATAATGTTTAACGAAAATTTTTTAACAGCTTCTGAAATCTTTAGAATTTCTTTTTTTTTTAAAAGAAGCAAGATATTTCTCGATGTTGAATTTGTACTTGATATTTTATTTAGATATAAATTTAAAAGAAAAATTTCTGTGTTTAAAACTTTGCAAAAACTATTATTTAAATTAGCATTATTCTTTTTAATAGATTTTACTTCGTGTCCTAGTAATTTTAATCCTGCTATATATTTTTCGAGCAAAAAAAAATTATATAAAGCATTTTTATTTTTTATCTTAACATTTTTTCTCAGCATATATTTATTTTTTAGAAATATTTTTTTACTACCTTTACAAAAAAGGTATATTTTATATACTAAATATATACTAAAGTATTTTTAGATATCTTATTAGTTCGAATACCAAAAGTTGTTATAATCTTAGTTGTTAGAATAAAATAAAACATCCTTATTATGGAGATAATAGGTACAGTAAAAGAAATATTCGATTTGCAAGTATTTAAAAAAAATTTCAAAAAAAGAGAAATCCTTATTAAAACAGAAGAACAATATCCTCAAATTTTAAGAATAGAATTTATTCTTGAGAAAACTAAATTATTAAATTCATTGAAAAAAGATGATAAAATCAAGATATTTATTAATTTAAAAGGAAAAAAATGGACTACTAAAACAGGGAAAACAATATTTTTCAATTATATTCAAGGTTGGAAGATAGAAAACATTACAGATACAGAAACGAATGAATTTGATGAACTACCTTTTTAGGTAATTTCTGATTTCTATCTTACTAGTGTTTTAGTAATTTTAAATTGTATTTAAATTTTTTTTATATTATAGTTATAATTACATCATTCCTCCTATATTTGCTCCCGTATTATCTGGAATATTAGGTACATTATTTGCTTCTTTTTTTATTTCTGTTATTACACATTCTGTAGTTAATAACATTCCAGAGACTGAAGCAGCATTTTCTAAAGCTACTCTAGTTACTTTAGTAGGATCAATTATTCCTTTTTTAATAAGAAATCCAAATTCTCCTAATTTTGCGTCGTACCCATAATCATTTTTTGCTTCAGCTACTTTAGCAACAATCACTGAACCTTCTTCCCCTGAATTAGCTACTATTTGTCGTAAAGGTTCTTGTAAAGAACGCTCAACTATTTTGATTCCAGTATTTTGATCAATATTTTCTCCTTTTACTTCACTTAATGATTTAATTGCTCTAACTAAGGCAACACCACCACCAGCTACGATTCCTTCTTCTACTGCTGCTCTAGTTGCATGTAGAGCATCTTCTACTCTATCTTTTTTTTCTTTCATTTCTACTTCTGTTGCTGCACCAACATATAGTACTGCTACTCCCCCTGCTAATTTTGCTAATCTTTCTTTAAGTTTATCCTTATCATAATCAGAAGGAGAAGCCTCTATTTGTGATTTTATTTGATTTATGCGAATTTTTATATTGTTTTTATTTCCTTGGCCATTAACTATTGTAGTGGTATCCTTATCTACAGTAATTTTATCTGCTTTTCCTAGATGTTTAATTCTAATTTTTTCTAACTGATTCCCAGTTTCATCAGAAAAAACAGTACCTCCAGTTAATATAGCTATATCTTCCAAAATTGCTTTTTTTCTTTCACCAAATCCTGGTGCTTTAACTGCAACAACCTTTAAGGTTCCTCTAATTTTATTAATTACTAATGTAGTTAAAGCTTCACCTTCTACTTCATCTGTAATAAGCACTAATGAGTTATTAGTTTTAGAAATTTTTTCTAATACTGGTATTACCTCTTTCATTGTGGAAATTTTCTTATCTGCTAGTAAAATATAAGGCTTTTCAAGTTCTGTTATCATTTTTTCCATATTTGTTACAAAATAAGGAGATTGAAATCCTCTATCAAATTGCATCCCTTCCACAATATCAACATTAGTATCAATTCCTTTGGCTTCTTCTACTGTTAGAACTCCTTCTTTCCCTACTTTTTCAAAAGCTAGAGCTATTAATTTACCAATTTCTTCGTCATTATTAGCTGAAATTGAGGCTATTTGTTGAATTTTTTGTTTGTTCTCTCCAACTTCTTTTGATTGGTTTTTTAAATTTAAAACTACTTGTTCTACTGCTTTTTCTATTCCTCTTTTTAAATCAATTGGATTAGCTCCTGCTGCTACATTCTTTAAACCTTCTCTTACCATTGCTTGAGCTAATACAGTTGCAGTAGTTGTTCCATCACCAGCTATTTCGTTGGTTTTAGAAGCTACTTCTTTTAGCATTTGTGCTCCTAAGTTTTCTATTGCATCTTCTAATTCTATTTCTTTTGCTACGGTAACACCATCT
Source organism: Candidatus Karelsulcia muelleri (assembly GCF_028673255.1). Classification (GTDB taxonomy): domain Bacteria; phylum Bacteroidota; class Bacteroidia; order Flavobacteriales; family Blattabacteriaceae; genus Karelsulcia; species Karelsulcia muelleri_D. The sequence continues at coordinate 24,160 of NZ_CP110504.1, forward strand.
TTAGTGATTTGAGGATTCCCAAAAGATTTTTGTAAAATTACATTTCGTCCTTTTGGACCTAATGTTACTTTTACTGCATTTGCAAGTGTGTCAACACCTTTTTTTAATTTATTTCTTGCTACAGAATCAAAATTTATTTCTTTTGCCATTTTAAATGAATAAATTATGTTAAGTTAAATATATTCAAACTTTATTTTATTCTTTTATTATTGCTAAAATATCAGTTGTATGGATAATTAAGTATTTTTTTTTCTTATAATTAATTTTAGTACCTGAATATTTTTTAAATAATACTTTTTCTCCAACTTTTAGTATAGTGTGTTTTACCTCTTTTCCTACTGATAGTATAATTCCTTCTTGGGGCTTTTCTTTAGCATTTTCTGGAATAATTATTCCTGATTTAGTTTTCTTTTCTGCTTTCAATGGTTTTATTAATACTCTTTCTGAAATAGGTATTATATTTTCCATTTTGTTTGAATTTTTCTTTACTAAGTTCTATCTTTTTTTTAATTATTAGAATAATAATATTATAAAACTATTTGTTTTTATTATATCTCAGATAATATTATCTCACCTATCAGTGTTGTAAAAGTAGAATTTAGAATTTGAACTCTATTATAAGAACCAATATTGCTTTTATTTTTAGGAAAAACTATAATATCATTCTTATAATTTCTACCATAATAATAGTTGTCATCCTTTTTTGAGATTCCTTCTATCAAAACGTTTTGTATCTTCCCAATATTTTCTTTTAATCGGTAAAATGAATGTGATTTTTGTAGCATTAGAATTTCATTTAATCTTCTTATTTTTAAAATATTTGGTACATCATCTTTTAATTTTCTATATGCATAAGTACCTTGTCTAGAAGAATATTTAAACATATATGAAAAATTAAATTTGATTATATTCATAATTCTTATTGTCTCTCTGTGATCTTCTTGAGTTTCAGTGCAAAATCCTGTCATTAGATCACTAGAAATAGAACAATCAGGAATAATTTGTTTAATCATTTTAATAATTAATAAAAATTCTTCAACAGTATATTTTCTCCTCATTAGCGATAAAATTCTGGTACTACCTGATTGCAGTGGTATATGAAAATGCTTACATATATTGGAATGCTTCTTAACAACTTCTAAAAGATTTTTTGATATATTAGAAGGATAAGATGTTAAGAAACGAATTCTCATTAAGGGTACTGTAATGGCTATTAATTCTAAGAGGTTGAAAAATTTAATTTGTTTAAAAAAATATGAATCTACATTTTGTCCTAAAAGGATTATTTCTTTATAACCTTTTTTATAGAGTATTTTGCACTCTTTTAATATGCTGTTAGGATTCCTGCTTTTTTCTCTACCTCTGGAAAAAGGGACGATACAAAAAGTACACATATTATCACATCCTCTCATTATTGAGATAAAAGCTGATATACTGGTTCTTACTCCGATAGGAATTATCTTGGTATATTTTTCTTGATTTGCTAAGCTTACATCAATTTCTTTTTTATTTTGTTCTTTTTTTAAGTTTTTTATCATTTTTGGGATTTTTTTATAAGAATCTGGACCAACTATTAAATCTATAAAATTTAATTTTTCAAGTGTTTGTTTGTTATAATGTGTAGCTAAACAACCTAAAAGTCCAATTTTTATTTGGTTGTTTGTTTGTTTTAAACATCTTATTTTCATCAAACGATTAAATATTTTTTTTTCTGGCTTTTCGCGTATTGCACAGGTGTTTAATAAGATTATATCTGCCTTTTTTAAAGTAGAAGTTTTAATAAAACCTGATTTTAACAGAATTGAACATATTATTTCACTATCATAGATATTCATTTGACAGCCATAAGTTTCTATATAGAATTTCATAACAAGTAATTTGTTCATATCATTTACTAGAAAAATTTTATATTAAACAAATTGAAGAATAAAATTCTTTTATCCAATTTTAGAAGTGGATATAAATATGGATTCCATTCGAAAATTGAATCTGAGAAGATTTCAAAAGGACTTAACAAAAATACTATTTTGGAAATTTCAAAAAAAAATAAAGAACCTAAGTGGTTAGTAAATTTTAGAATAAGAGCTTTTAAATTATTAAAAAAAATGTCCATTCCTAAATGGGGAAATGTAAAATATAAAAAAATTGATTTACAGAATTTCATATATTATTCAGCTCCAAAAAATTATAAGAATCTTAAAATTGATCCTGAAATAAGAAAAACTTTAAATAAATTAAAATTACCAATCGATAATAAAAATAATATTTCAAAAAAAATTATTGAAATAATCATTGATTCTGTTGCTGTAACTACTTCTTTTAAAAAATTATTATTTGAAAAAGGCATAATCTTTTGTTCTATTAGTAAAGCAATAATACACTATCCTAAATTAGTGAAAAAATATCTTAGTAAAGCAATTCCGATAAATGATAATTTTTTTTCTACTTTAAATTCTTCAGTTTTTTCTGATGGCTCTTTTTGTTATGTTCCTAAAAATATACGTTGTCCGATTGAGTTATCTACTTATTTTAGAATTAATGAATCAGGTACAGGACAGTTTGAAAGAACACTTTTAATAGCAGATAAAAATTCTTATGTGAGTTATTTAGAAGGTTGTACTGCTCCTCAAAGAAAAGAAAATCAGTTACATGCTGCTGTTGTGGAATTAATTGCAATGGACGGTGCAGAAATAAAATATTCTACTGTTCAGAATTGGTTTCCTGGGAATAAAAAAGGACTGGGTGGAATATTTAATTTTGTTACCAAAAGAGGTATCTGTGAAAAGAAATCAAAAATTTCATGGACTCAAATAGAAAATGGCTCTTCCATAACTTGGAAATATCCATCTTGTATCTTAAAAGGAAAAAATTCAAAAGGAAATTTTTTTTCAATAGCAATTACCAAAAATTTTCAACAATCTGATACTGGTACTAAAATGATTCATATTGGAGAAAATTCAAAAAGTATTATAATTTCTAAAGCGATTTCTACTGGAAATTCTAAAAACTCTTATAGAGGTTTAGTGAATATTTTAAAAGATGCTTTTAATTCTAGAAATTATACTCAATGTGATTCTCTATTATTTGGTCATCAATGTAAAACATCTAGTATACCAGATATACAAGTAGAAAATTCTTCATCTAAAGTGGAACATGAAGCTATAATTTCTTTGATTGAAAGGTCTAAAATATTTTATTGCAATCAACGTGGAATCCTAAAGGAAAAAGCTTTGCAGTTAATAGTTAATGGATATAGCAGAGAAATAATTAATAAATTGCCTTTAGAGTTTGCATTAGAAGCCAGAAAGTTATTAGATTTAACTCTAGAAAATTCTATTGGCTAAGTGTTTTACATAAATTCATGTTAAATCATGTTAAAAATTGTAGATCTATCCGCTTCAATAAATAATAAAATTATTTTAAATAATATTAATTTAAATATTAATTATAATGAAGTTCATGTACTTATGGGACCTAATGGTTCTGGTAAAAGTTCTTTGTCTTCTATTATAGCTGGTAAAAAAGAAATTTCTATTACCAAAGGGAGAATTTTATTTGAAAAACAAAATATAACTTACTTATCTCCTGAAGAAATTGCACACAGAGGTATTTTTTTATCTTTTCAAGATCCAATAGAAATCCCTGGAATATCTCTTATAAATTTTATCAAATATTCAATAAATGAGATTAGAAAAAGTAAAAATTTGAAAGAAATTTCTTATAAAGATTTTATAAAACAAGTTGAAAACGTTTCTCAAATAATTGGTTTTAATAAAGCTTTTTTATCACGATCTATTAATTTGGGCTTTTCTGGTGGAGAAAAAAAGCGTTGTGAAATTTTTCAAATGGGTATGATAGAACCTAAATTGGCTATTTTAGACGAAATTGATTCTGGCTTAGATTTGGATGCTCTTAAAATTATTGCTACTGGGATTTTGAAATTGAAAAAGAAAAAATCTTCAATTTTAATTATTACTCATTATAATCGAATTTTAAAATTAATAATACCTGATAAAATACATATTTTATATAAAGGCAAAATTATTAAATCTGGTTCTAAAAATTTAGCTCGAAAAATAGAAAAGTATGGTTATGAAGGTTTCAAGAATTATTTATGACTTTAAAGGAAAAAATTTTTTTGTTATTAAAAAAACAAAAACAAAACAAGAATAAATATATTGAAAGCATTATTAAGAAGTCAATTGGTTTTTTACATAAAATCGGTTTTACCGAATTAAAGAAAACTTGTTTTAATTCTGTTTTAAATTATGACTTTGATATCCCCAAAACAAAGAATGAGGTCGAAGATTATAGAATTAAAGAACTATCTTTTAATAAGAAATTTATTTCTCTTTATTTTATCAATGGTTTTTTTTCATCAAAATTATCTAATTTATGTAAATTAAAAAATAACATTAAATTTTCTTCATTAAAGAATTTTTTATCAACCCCACAAAACAAAAATATTAAATACTTTTGTAAGACTCTTTTTAATAAAGATAATTTTTTTTTTAATAACACTTTCATTGCTCTAAATATTTCTTTAACTCCTGATGGATTTTTTTTAAAGATTCCAAAAAATACTAATTTAAATATTCCAATAGAAATAATAAATATTTATTCCACTAAAATATCTGCTATAATTAATTTGAAGAATATTATCGTAGTTGGAAAAAATTCCACTGTCAAAATTATTGAAAGACATATTTCAACAAGCAAGAAATATATTTTTAGCAATTTGTTTACAGAAATTTTTTCAAATGATCACAGCAAAATAGAGATTTTTAAGTTAGAAAATGATTTACGAAAAACTTATTTAATAGATAATACTTTTATTAACCAAAGGGATAATAGTGTATGTAAAGTATTTACTTTTTCCTCAAATATAAGACATATCATTAATAATATTAATTGTTTGAAACTTGGACAAGATACTAAATCATTTTTTCATGGCCTTTCTTTTTTTAATAAAAGTAATAACATAAGAAAATTATATAATAATGTCGTTATTCAATATGAAACGTCGAATTCTGTTAGTTACCAAAATTATAAAGGGATTTTTAGCAAAAACTCTTATGGTATTTTTAAAAGCAAAATTAAAATTAATGACAACTTATATAATATTAATTCAAAACAAACAAATAGCAATTTATTATTATCTAATTCGTCTAAAGTTTTATCTCGACAAGAATTTAAAACTTACTCAAGTAAAGTAAAATGTGAACATGGTACAAATATTGGGAAACTCGATAAAAGAAGTATCTTTTTCTTTCGTACTAGAGGAATAGTTAAAACAAAAGCTATAAAATTGGCTATTTTGATTTTTGCAAACGAGCTAATAAAATTAGTAAATTTAAATATTTTAAAAAATAAGATTATAGCTTACTTAAAAGATAATCTTAAATTTGACTTTATTAAAATTTAATGTTTAAAAGTTAATTTTAATGTTTTCTTATGAAGAAATAAAACAAATTCGTAATCAATTTCCAATTTTAAAAACAAACGAAACTAATAGCATATATTTTGATAATGCTGCAACTACTCAAAAACCTGTTCAAGTAATAAATACAATAAAAAAGTATTATTGTAATTTTAATTCTAATGTTAACAGAAGTGTTCATTTTTTAGACAACTTTACGAATAATTATTTAGAACTAAGTAGAAAGCAGCTTAAATATTTTATTAATGCGAAATACAGAGAAGAAATAATTTTTACGACTGGAACTACTGAAAGTATAAATTTAATAGCATTTTGTATTTCAAAGTTTATTAAAAAATCAGATGATATTATTATCTCACATTCTGAACATCATTCAAATATAATTCCTTGGCAAGTTTTAAGTCAAAATAATAAGGCAAATTTAAAAGTAATTCCAGTGAACTCAGAAGGAGAATTAAATATTAGAGTTTTTAAGAAATTAATGACAAAAAAAACCAAATTGATTTCTATTAGTCATGTTACTAATACGTTTGGTATTCTTAATCCTATTAATAAAATTATTAAAACGGCTCATAAGCATAATTCTTTAGTTTTAATTGATGGTTCACAAGCAATATCCCATATCACTATTGATGTGCAAAATTTAGATTGTGACTTTTATGTGTTTTCAATACATAAAATGTATGGACCGACTGGTCTAGGTATTTTATATGGTAAAAAAAAAGTCCTTGATAAGTTTCCTCCTTATAAGTGTGGTGGTGGAATGATTGAAAAAGTAAATTTCAAAAAAACTAGATTTTCTGGTCTTCCTTTTAAGCTAGAAGCTGGTACACCAAACATTGCAGGGATTATTGGAACTAATAAAGCTTTACAACTTCTAGTAAATTATTCTATTATAAAAATAAATAGTTATGAAACCAAACTACTAAAATATGCTATTAAAATTTTAAGTAATATTAATGGTATGAAAATTTATTACAATAATTCTAAACTTACAAAAATTTTATCTTTTAATATAGAAAATATACATTCCTTTGACTTGGGAAAATTATTAAATAATTATGGAATAGCTGTTAGAACTGGAACACATTGTGCTCAACCAATCATGGAGTACTTAAAAATTAATGGTACTATTCGTATAAGTTTTGCCATGTACAATACTATTGAAGAAATTGATATATTTTATAAATACTTAATCAAATGTTTAGATATTTTAAGATGACAAAAAAAATTAAACTTTTAAAGTTAATAAATTTAAAAGAATTAGAATTAATACTTAACGTACCAAAAGAAAAACTAAGAACTCGTTGTAGTTCATTAGGGATTAAAGTATCTTGTTCTCAACGATTAGATTATGAATTATTGACTTTAGTTGCTTCAGAGTTTGGATATGAAGTAGAATTGATAGAGAAAGGAATACGCACTAAATCAAGAGATCCAGTTATTATTCTTTTAGGTCACGTTGATCATGGAAAAACTTCTTTATTAGATTACATAAAAAGAAGCCAAGTAAATTATGAAGAATATGGTGGGATTACTCAAAATATAGGTGTGTATAAAGTAAATATTAATAAAAAGAATAGTTTAACATTTATCGATACTCCAGGACATGAAGCTTTTATGGCGATGAGATATAGGGGTACTCAAATAACTGATATCGCAATAATAGTAATAGCAACTGATGAAGACATTATGCCACATACTAATGAAGCAATAAATAATGCACAAGCTGTTGGCATACCAATTATATTTGCTTTTAATAAAATAGATACTAATACTTCAGATCCAGAGAAAATCATGAGAAAATTAGCAGAAAGAAATATTTTAGTTGAAGAATGGGGTGGGGCTTATCAGTCACAAGAAATATCTGCAAAATATGGCATTGGAATAGACAAACTAATAGAAAAAATAATTTTAGAAGCTGAATTATTAAATTTAAAATACTCTAAAGAGAATTTTGCTGTAGGTTCAATCATAGAATCTTCTTTAAATAAAGAAAATGGATACACAGCTACCATAATTATTAAAGATGGAATTTTATTTGTAGGAGATTATATATTAGTTGGAAAAATTTTTGGTAAAGTAATTAAAATCATAGATGAAAGAGGGAATCAACTGAAATATGTTCTCCCTTCACGACCAGTATTAATTTTTGGTCTTAATGGAGCTCCAGCATCTGGAGAGATATTTAATTCTTATAAAACAGAACAAGAATTTAAAAATATTTTTAACAAATTTAAAAAAGAGCAAGAACCATTAATATTAGCTGAACAAGAAAAAATTTCATTCCATAAGCTGGAAGAGCAAGAACAACAAGAACAACTAAACTTAATAATTAAGGCAGACTTAAACGGATCTATAGAAGCTATTACTGAATCTTTAGAAAATAATAACAAAGTAAATTTAATTTCTAAAAGAATAGGGAATATTAATGAATCGGATGTTTTACTAGCATATACTTACAAAGCTATGATAGTTGGTTTTAAAGTTAAAATTTCTGACGAAGCAACAAAATTAGCTACTAAGAATAATATAGTAATTAAATCATATAATCTAATATATAAACTTGAGAACAAGATAAATGAATTCTTTATAACTAGCAAAAATTCAAAGATAAAAGATTTCATTTACGGTAGAGCAAAAGTAACAAATTTTTTTACTCTACGAAAAATTGGGATAGTAGCAGGTTGTCTTGTTTTAGAAGGGAAAATTGTTAGAAACTCCACAATAAAATTAAAAAGAGATGATAAAATTATTTATGTTGGAAAATTGAATTCTTTGAAAAATTTGAAAAAAGATGTCAATATCGTAAAACAAGGGTCTGAATGTGGAATAAATATTAAAAAGTTTAAGAAACTTAAAATCGGAGATATTATAGAATCATATAGAATCATATAATTAATATTTCTTACGCCTTAGTATAATTTAACTTTCCAGTAAATTTATATCATTCTGTAGTTTTCTTTTTAATCTATTTGCTTTATTTTTATGTATTAGTTTTTTTTTTGCTAATTTATCTATTAATGAAGAGGTCAACCTATATTTTTGTTGTGCTAATTTTTTATCTTTTACTGATTTATTCTTTTTCATCGCAGTCTTGGTGGATTTTAAAAAATATTTGTTGGTTTTTGTAATCTTATAATTTTTACGTTTTTCAAATTTCTGTGAAACCATTATTTTTCTTATTATAGCTCATAGGGGAATTGAACCCCTCTTTTCAGAATGAAAATCTGATGTCCTAACCACTAGACGAATGGGCCAGTAATTATTAACAATTCTCAAATATTAGTTTTTTAACCCCATTTAATAAATGTTTTTTGTAACCAACTCCTTTTCTATTTAAAAAAGATTTCACAGTATTAGTTGGTTTTGCCCCTTGTTCTAACCAATATATAGCTTTATCCACATTGACTTCAACAATATATGGTTTTGGAATAGGATTGTAAATTCCTATTTGTTCAATGAATTTACCATCTCTAGGATAATTTGAATTAGCTATTACAATGGAATAAAAAGGTTGTTTTTTTTTTCCTTTTCTTTGTAGGCGTATTCTGAGAGACATAATAATTTTATTAAAGAATAGAAATAAAGTATATAGAAAAAAAAACATTTATATTGTAAAAAACATTTATATTTAATGTTGAAAGATTCGTGGTGTAATGGTAGCACAGCAGATTTTGGTTCTGTTAGTTGGGGTTCAAATCCCTACGAATCTGAGATTTATTTTTAAGGATAATTTATATTCTCTAAATCTTTTTAGTTTCTTTTTAGTTCCTGTAATACAGAGTATTACATTTTTAAAAAGTTTATTTTCTGAAATAATTATATTTTTTTGTATCAGGTAATTTACCAACTTTTTGTATAAACCACGAGTTACTATAACATTGAATTTTTGTTTTATTTGTTTTACGTTTGTACATTTAACTTCTACATTAGTTAATTCTAAATATTTAATAAAATCTTTTATTATTTTTATTTTTTTCGAAACTGAGTCGATCAAAGTAAACTTACAATGATCAAACAATATTGCTAATGGTATTCCTGGTAATCCTCCTCCTGTTCCTGCATCAAGAATTAAAGTATTGTTTATAAATTTTACTATGTTAGCAATACTTATAGAAGATAATAAATGATTAATGAAAAAGTCAGTACTAGATTTGTTTGATATAATATTAATTTTATTTTTCCAATATTTATACATGTTACTTAGCTCTCTTAATTTATAGATTTGATTTGTTGTTATTTTTATTTTACTTAATTTGGGTTTTAGAAATGCATGCATATTATAAACAATTAAATAATATTTATGAATTCTTTCTTGTTATCCAATATAATTAAAAAAGTTAAATCATCTCAAACATTAATAATGGCTGAAAAAGCTAAAAAATTAAAACAATTAGGATATAATGTTAGAAATTTAAGTATTGGAGAACCTGATTTTTCTACTCAGAATTTTGTTTTAAGAGCTGCTACAAAAGCTATAGATGAAGTAATTCTTCATGCTCAGTACTGGGTAAGTTCAATGGTTAAATTTTGTAATGCTAAACCAATAATCCTTTCTTATAATATTGCTTTATTCAAAACTCCATGTAATACAACTGGTTTTGATAATGTTTCTTATTTAGAAGAATTACAAGTAATAGTAAATATTTTGAAAAATAAGAAAAACATAATAATACTTTCATATGATGAGAAAACAGTAACATTAAGTGTAAAAAGTATTCTATTATCTAAATCTTTTTCTCTTACTGGATTGAGCATAGGGTATATGGGTGATGCTGAATGGTTCTCAAAAGCTTGTGTAAAAATTAAATGTAAAAATTATATTGCTCACAAAGCGGCTATATCAGTTGTAGAAACTAGTACAAAAACTTTTATAAAAAAGATTGTTAAGAAATTTAGAGAAAAAAGAAAGTTATTAATAAAACTATTAAAGGAATTTGGTGTACCTGATGGTGCAACTTATTTCTTTAAAAAGAAATTTAATACTAAAGTTTCTATTTCCACTGTGTCAGGATCTGCTTTTGCAACATCTAAAAAAAATATTTTATAAGCATTTATAATAATTAAAATATAAAGTTCTTTTGTATGGCACATCCAAAGAAAAGAAAATCTAAATCTAAAACACTAAAAAGAAGAAATAGCCAAAAGATCAAGATTCTTAACTTATATAAAGAGAAAATTAGTAAAAAAATTCATGTATATCATAGAGGAATTTTAATTGATAAAACTATTTATTATAAAGGGCGAGTCTTTCAAATGAAATGACATAATGCAACTTACTAGTAAGAAAAGTATTTTATTAATAGAAATTTAATCATTTTTTTGATAGTAAATTTTTAGCATAAGTTATTATTTTTTCTTTACTAGGGTACCATATTTTAAGTAAGTTTTTTGCATAAGGAGCAGGAGTATCTTCTAAGGTAATTCTTTTGATTGGAGCATCTAAGTAATCAAAAGCATATTTTTGTACTAAATATGTAATTTCAGAGGAAATAGAACCAAATGGCCAAGCTTCTTCTAGAATAATTAATCTATTAGTTTTTTTCACTGATTTTAGTATTGTTTTATAATCCAATGGTCTTATTGTTTTTAAGTCAATGATTTCAAGATTAATATTTGCTTTTTCTAGTTCTTTACTTGCTTTAAGAGCAAGTTTTAAAATTTTCCCAAAAGAAACCAGCGTTATATCTGAACCAGTTCTTTTTATACTAGCTTTACCTAAAGGCAAATAATATTCTTTATTTGGAATATTCATTTGATCACCATACATTATTTCTGATTCTAAGAAAATGATTACATCATTATCTTTAATAGCTGATTTTAAAAGCCCTTTTGCATCATATGCATTAGATGGAACGACTACTTTTAATCCAGGACAATGAGCATACCAATTTTCTAAAGATTGTGAATGTGTAGCACCTAATTGTCCGGCAAACCCAGTAGGCCCTCTAAATACTATTGGTATTTCCCATTGTCCTCCACTCATTTGGCGTATTTTAGCAGCATTATTTATTATTTGATCTATTGCAACTAAAGAAAAGTTAAAAGTCATAAATTCAATAATTGGACGACACCCATTTAGTGCAGAACCTATTCCTAGTCCTGAAAAACCTAGTTCTGAAATTGGAGTATCTATCACTCTTTTTTTTCCAAATTCTGATAACATACCTTTAGAGGCTTTATATGCTCCATTATATGCTCCAACTTCTTCTCCAATTAAATAAATACTTTTGTCTCTTCTCATTTCTTCACTCATAGCTTCTTTAATTGCTTCTCTAAAACTTATTGTTTTCATTGTTTTCTATTGTAATTTTGTTATATAACTTAATAAGTATTTATTTCTTTAAAAATTGTTTGAATATAAGAAATAAATTAATTTTCGAATTTTAGATGTATGTCTTAGTCTTTTTAAAGTATGTATTTCTATTTGTCTACATCTTTCGCGAGTTAATTTTAATATTTTTGCTATTTCTTCTAATGAATGAGGGTAACATCCGATACCAAAATGAAGTTTAATAATTTGAGCTTCTCTTTCAGGAAGAGTTTTTAAAACAGATTGTATTTCTTCTTTAAGCGAAGAAAATTCTAAATTTTCTTCTGCATTTTCACAATTTTCATTTGTTAAAACTTCATACAAGTTTACTGTTTCTTCTCCTTCACTTAATGGAGCATCTAAAGATGGGATTTTATATGAGTTTAGTATTGCTTCATCTACTTCTTTTTCTGTACATTTTAATGTTTCGCTTATTTCTTTTATAGTGGGTTTTCTTTTTAATTTTTGTTCTAATTTTAATATTAATTTCTTTACTTTATTATAAAATGCTATTTTATTTGTTGGGCAACGTATAACACGAGATTGTTCAGAAATAGCTTGTAAAATAGATTGTCTAATCCACCAAACGCAATATGAAATGCATTTGTATCCTTTTCGTTCATCAAATCTACATATTCCTTTTATTAATCCCAGATTTCCTTCATTGATTAAATCACTAAAACTCAAGCCTTGGTTTTGATATTTTTTCGCTATAGAAACAACAAAACGAAGGTTTGATTTTATTAATAGATCAATACATTTTTTCGCTATTTTTTTTTCATATGGAGTTGCCTTTTCGTGATACCCCCTTCGAATTTTTCTAGCCAAAATTATTTCTTCTTTGTTAGATAATAATTGAATTGTTCCTATTTCATCTAAATATTTTTCAAGAGTTTCTTCATCTAAATTTTGGTATAATTTATTGTTTTGTATTTTGGTAATATTTGTTTTTGTCATTGGTTTTTTTTTTTCTTTAGACATCAGAAGTATTTATTTGAAAAGATCATTTTACCATTTTTATTATCTACTCCCAAATATTTTACGTAGATTATATCTCCAATTTTTAAAAAATATTCTAATCTATCAAATTTCTTGAAATTAATTTCATAAATATGTAATATACTTTCTATACATTTAGAAAATTCAATAAACACCAAAAAATCTTTTATAGATTTAATTTTTGCCTTATATATGTATCCAATTTTAGGAAAAAAAATACTAGATTTTATTAAGATTCCTGCTTTTTTAATTTCTTCATTTTTTTTTCCAATTATTTCAATACGTCCTAAATTATTTTTTTCCTCGATAAAAATACTTGTATTAGTTTCATTTTGAATTTCATGAATTTGTTTTCCACCAGTACCTATAACAGAGCCTATAAAGTATTTAGGTATAGTGAAAGCATAAATTTTTGGAGAATGAGGTTTAAGAAATTGTCTATGGTTTGGTATGGTTTTTAACATTTTTCTTAAAATAAATAATCTACCAATTTTAGCCTTAACAAGTATTTTTGCTAAAATTTCAATATTCAAACATTCAACTTTAACATCCATTTGACATGCAGTAATTCCTAGGTTAGTCCCTGCTATTTTAAAATCCAGATCTCCCAAAGAATCTTCTTCTCCTAATATATCTGAGAGCACAATTTTTTCTCCAGTTGATTTCTTGAGAATTAAGCCGACAGAAAGTCCTGCGACAGGTCTGAGAATAGGTATTCCAGCATCCATCAATGCTAAAGTACTAGCGCAGACAGTTGCCATAGAAGAAGAACCATTAGATTCTAATACATCTGCTACTATTCTTATAGTATATGGATTATTATTTGGAATGATATTCTTTAAAGCTCTTTTAGCTAAATTACCATGTCCTATTTCTCTACGTGATATCCCTCTAACTAGTCTTATTTCTCCAGTAGAAAAAGGGTTAAAATTATAGTGTAAATAAAATTTTTGTTTATCTTGCTCAATTACAGAATCTATTTTCTTAACATCTGAATAAGACCCTAGAGTAAGAGTAGATAAAGCTTGTGTCTCACCTCTGGTAAATAAGGCTGACCCATGAACGACAGGTAAAAAATCAACCTTACACCAAATATCTCTTATTTTATTAAATTTCCGGCCATCTAGCCTTTTGTTTGTTTTAAACATTATGTCAATAATAATTTTATTTTTTAATTCGTTGTAAGAATTTTTTATTTCATTTTCATTTTCTAAACTTATTTTTTCACTGCATTGATGCATTTTGTTTTTAACTTGTTTTAATAAGTTTTCTAATTTTTCGCTTCTTTTTGATTTACTATAAGAATTAAGAAAAATTTTTTTTATTCTTTTTGTTAGAAATTTAATAATTTTCTTATTAAAGATATTTTTATTTTGTATTGAGTTAATTCTTTTATTTGTTTTAATTTTAATTTGTTTTCTTAATCTTTTTTGGGCTGATATTTGAGATTTAATATGTTTGTGAGCATATTTTATAGCTTTTATAAGTTCCAATTCAGATATTTCTTTCATTTCTCCTTCTATCATAAGAATTGAACTGTTCGACCCACCTATAATCAACTCAAAATTGGATGTTTTAAGTTGTTCTATTCCAGGATTTAATATAAAAGAATTATTTATTCTAATTATTCTTACGATTGCAACAGGTTTTTTAAAAGGAATTTCAGAAATATATAATGCAGAAGAAGCTGCTAGGCCTGCTAAAACATCTGGTAATATCCTTTTATCATAAGATAAAAGAGAAATCAGGATTTGAATATCTTTGTATAAGTCTTTTGGAAAAATTGGTCGTAATACACGATCGATTAGTCTCATCGTCATTATTTCTTCTTCTGTGTGACGGCCTTCTCTTTTAAGATATCCACCCGGAATTTTCCCTATCGCAGAATATTTTTCTCTATAATCTATTGTAAGTGGTATAAAATTTACACCTTCTTTTTCTTCTTTTGAAATGACGACTGTAGCCAATAAAATTGTATTTCCCATTCTTATTAGAATTGAGCCATCAGCTTGTTTTGCTAATTGGCCAGTTTCAAGAGTTATATATTTTCCATCATTTAAAAATATGGTTTCTTTTATTAATTTTTTTCTCATATTTGATCTTTATTTTAGCAATAATTTAAGAAGTTTTTTTTTGTTACTAACTTTTTTAAGTAAAAATCTATAAGTATTATAATCATGTTTATTGTGTTTTAAATGATTCGTCATTTTTTTTATCTTTTTATTTAAGTAGAATAGTTGTGCTATATTTGAACCAGTATCTAATTTGAGATTATTTGTTTTTAAGAACATTTCTGATATTTTCAATCAATATAAGTTTTAAATAAACAGAAAAGAAAAATTTCATTCGCTATATATTATTTGAAACTTTTAAAAGTCAAATGAAAAAAGGAATACATCCAAAAAATTATAGAGTTGTAGTATTTCAAGATATAGCAAGCCAAAATCAAATATTTTGTAAATCCACAGTAGAAACTAAATATGTTATAAAAATTAAAAATAAAGTTTATCCTTTATTTAAAATGGATGTTTCGAGCTTATCGCATCCAACTTATATTGGTAAACTAAAATATCTGAATAAAGCTGGTAGAATAGAAAAGTTTCATTCTAGATATAAGGTGGTTCAAAGATAAAAAGAAAAAATGCAGAATATTTGAATTTAATCATAAAACTTATCGAATAAATTACGTTCATATTTTAATTTACCAACTAGAGCAATCATAGCAGCATTATCAGTTGAAAATTCACTTTTTGGGAAAAAAGTTTTCCAGTTATTTTCTATAGATTTTTCGCTAAAAAATTTTTGTAATCCAATATTTGATGAAATACCTCCAGAAAAAACTATATTTTTTATTCCAGTTTTTTGAACAGTTTTATTTAATTTATCAAATAATATTTCAAAAACAGTATCTTGAAAAGAAGCACAGATATCATTAATATTTTGTGAAACAAACTCGCTATTGTTTTTAATTTTCTTATTCAAAAAATATAACAACTTAGTCTGTAAACCACTAAAACTAAAATTTAAATTTTTTACTTTAGGTTTATTAAAACAAAATTTTTTAGAATTGCCTAATTGAGCATATTTCTCTATAATTCTACCCCATGGGTATTGAAATCCAAGTACTTTAGCAATATTATCAAATAGATTTCCTAAAGAAATATCGTTAGAGCTTCCTAAAATTTTCATTTCTAAAAAATCTTTTACTTTTATTATATTAGTATGTCCACCACTGATAGATAAAGAAATAAAGGGAAAATTAGGGTTAGTAGAATGTACTCCTTCCAGAAAATTAGCTAGAATATGGGCTTGAATATGATTTACAGAAATTAAAGGAATTTTCCAACACATAGCTAAGGATTTTGCAAAAGCACTGCCAACTAATAAAGAACCTATTAGGCCTGGGAATTTAGTAAACGCAATAGCATTAATAGCGTTAGTTGTAATTTTGGCTTTTAAGATTGCATTCTTAACTACATAAACTATATGCTTAAGATGTAAAATGGATGCTAATTCAGGTACCACTCCACCAAATTTTTTATGAATTTGTTGAGTCCTTACAATATTTGATAACACTGTGTTATTCTTTATAATGGCAGCACAAGTATCATCACAAGATGTATCTATACCTAAAATAATTAAATTCTTTTTTTTCATGTATTTTAAAAATGTTATAAATTAAAAAAAAAGCAAGTGTTATTATGCCTACAATTCAACAATTAATAAAAAAGGGTAGAAAACAAATAAAAAAAACAAGTAAATCTTTAGCCTTAAATAACTGTCCACAACGCAGAGGCATATGTCTTAGAGTATACACAACTACTCCTAAAAAACCTAATTCTGCGATGAGAAAAGTAGCAAGGGTACGGATAAGCAATGGAAAAGAAGTAAACGCTTATATACCTGGTGAAGGACATAATCTTCAAGAACATTCAATAGTTTTGATAAGGGGAGGTCGAGTAAAGGATTTACCAGGGGTACGTTATCATATCATTAGAGGAGCTTTGGATACTTTAGGAGTTAAAGACAGAAAGAAATCCCGTTCAAAATATGGAACAAAACAGAAAAGTAAATAATTATGAGAAAATTAAAAAAAAAACAAAGAATATACGAACCAGATAAAAAATTTAAAGAACCATTAGTTACAAGATTTGTTAATCATTTAATGAAACATGGAAAAAAAAAATTAGCATATAGCATATTTTCTAATTTTATAGATGAATTAGAAAAGATCTATAAGAAGAATAATAATAAAAATAAAAAAGGCATAACAATTTGGAATAAAGCTTTAGCAAATGTTACTCCACAAATAGATATAAAAAGTAGACGAATAGGGGGGACAAAAATAAATATCCCAATTATTATACCAAAAAACTTACAATTAACTAAAGCTATTAAGTTACTTATTAATAGTTCTAAAGAAAGAAAAGAAAAAGCAATGTATAAGAAATTAGCAGTAGAAACATTAGCAGCTTACCAAAAAGAAGGAAGAGCAATAAAAAAAAAAGAGAATATTCATAAATTAGCTGAATCAAATAAAGCATTTTCACATATTAAATTTTAACAATAAATTTGAATGGTAAGCAAGTTAAAATATACAAGAAATATTGGATTCGCAGCTCATATTGATGCTGGTAAAACTACTACGACCGAAAGAATATTATTCTATACTGGAATAAATCATAAACTTGGAGAAGTTCATGAAGGTACAGCTACTATGGATTGGATGGAACAAGAACAAGAACGAGGAATTACCATAACTTCAGCTGCTACACGTTGTGAATGGCAAAATAATGATAAAATATATAAAATTAACATTATAGATACACCAGGTCATGTAGATTTTACTGTGGAAGTTGAAAGATCGTTAAGAATATTAGATGGCTTGGTGATTTTATTTAGTGCAGTTGATGGTGTGGAACCACAATCAGAAAATATTTGGTTACAAGCTGACAAATATAAAGTTCCAAGAATTTGTTTTATTAATAAAATGGATCGTAAAGGTGCTAGTTTTTTTGAAGTTTGTGATCAAATAGAAAAAGTACTCGAAACTAATTGTTTGATATTACAAATCCCCATTGGCAAAGAGGAAAGTTTTCAAGGAATCGTAGATATAATTTCTAAGAAAGCATTCATATGGAATGAAATTGACTTTGGCAGAACATTAAAACAAATACCTATTCCTTCGAATTTAATAAAAATGACTGAAGAGTATAGAAAAAAAATGATAGAAAGGTTAGCTGAGTATGATTGTAACCTTTTTGATAAATATTTTGATTCAAAAAACAAAATAACTGAAGAGGATATAAGAAATACTATAAAAAAACATACATTAAAACTGGAAATAACTCCTGTTATTTGTGGTTCAGCTTTCAAAAATAAAGGAGTACAATATATTTTGGATGCAATATGCAGATTTCTCCCCTCACCACTGGAAAGTAAAAAGATATACGGTTATAGTGTTAATGAAAAAAAAAAAATAAATATTATTCCAAAGAGTAAAAAACCTTTTTCAGCTTTAGCTTTTAAAATTTCTTCTGATCCTTTTGTTGGAAAATTGACTTTTTTTCGAGTATATTCAGGAAAAATAAAATCTGGATCTTATGTTTTAAACAGTAGAACCAATACTAAAGAAAGAATTTCAAGAATTTATCAAATGCATGCTAATAAACAAAATCCTATTAGTTTCATTAAAACTGGTGATATTGGTGCAGCAGTAGGGCTTAAAAATATTCAAACTGGAGATACTCTCTGTGATATGAATTATCCAATTTGTTTAGAAAAGATCTGGTTACCAGATCCAGTTATTGGGTTAGCAATTGAGCCTAAATACAAATCAGATATAGATAAAATGAGTCTTGCGCTCTCAAAATTAATAGTAGAAGATCCATCAGTACAAATTCGTAATGATAAAAACACGGGACAAACAATAATTTCAGGAATGGGTGAGTTACATTTAGAGATTATTATTGATAGAATGAAAAGAGAATTTAACGTTGAAGTTAATAAAGGTAAGCCACAAGTTGAATATAAAGAAATATTAACCAAAAAGGTTATTCACAGAGAAATATATAAGAAACAAACTGGTGGAAAAGGGAAATATGCAGATATTATATTTAAGATTGAACCAATCAAAAAAGAATACCAAGGTTTAAAATTTGTAAATAAAGTGAAAGGAGGAAATATTCCAACAGAATTTATTCCTTCAATAGAAAAGGGATTTAAAGAATCTTTAAAAAATGGTCCTTTAGCAGGATACGAAATAGAAAAAGCTAAAATTATTTTGCTTGATGGATCATACCATACAGTAGATTCTGATCAATTATCTTTCGAATTAGTTAGTAAAATAGGGTTTAAAAATGCAGCGAAAAAAGCGAAGCCATATCTTTTAGAACCTTTTATGAAGGTGGAAGTTTTTACTCATCAAAAATATCTTGGTATTATTGTTGGTGATATTAATCGTAGGAGAGGTGTAATTCAAGGAATGGAAGATAAGCGAAAAAATTTAAAACTTATTAAGGCAATAATACCACTATCTGAAATGTTTGGGTACGTGACTTCTTTACGTACTTTATCTTCTGGAAGAGCCACATCAATAATGATGTTTTCTCATTATCAGAAAGCTCCTGAAATGGTTTGTAAAAAAATAATATATAAATAAAGAAATATGTTGAATTATAAAATTAAAATAAAAGCATTTTACGGGTTTGTATTAAACATATCAGTCATACAAATAATGAATTACATTTCAAAGAACAATATAAAAGGAAATGGACCAATTCATTTACCAACTAAAAAAAAAATATATACAATATTAAGATCTCCACATGTGCATAAAAAATCCAGAGAACAATTTAAATTGTACATCCATCAAAGATTTTTCTTTGTATATAATGTAAAATACAATGTTTTAAAAAAAATTTATATCCCTAGTTGTGTGAAATTAGAAATAACCAAAATATGTTAGGGCTAATTGGCAAGAAGATATGTATGACTAGTTATTTTAACGAATTAGGTTACTGTATACCCTGTACAGTAATAAAAGCTGGACCTTGTACAGTATTACAAAAAAAGAGTATAAAACAAGATGGATATTCTTCTATTCAACTAGGGTATGAAGAAAAAAAAAAGAAAAATACTAATAAACCTTTAGTAGGCCATTTTAAGAAATTTAACTCATCTCCGAAGAAAAGAATATTTGAATTTGCAGGAAATTTTTTAAATGCTCCAGGAGATGTAATAAAAGTAGATTTATTTCAAGAAAATGATAACGTAGACATAGTAGGAATAGCTAAAGGGAAAGGCTTTCAAGGAGTTGTAAAACGTCATGGATTTTCCGGAGTTGGCGAAAAAACACATGGTCAACATAATCGTTCTCGTGCACCTGGTTCTATTGGTGCAGGTTCTGATCCATCAAGAGTTTTTAAGGGTACTAGAATGGCAGGTAGAATGGGTGGAAAAAGAATAACAATAAAAAATTTAAAGATATTAAAAATATATCTTACTAGAAATTTAGTACTAGTAAAAGGGGCAATACCAGGTCCAACAAATTCTTATTTATTAATAAAAAAAACTTGTTTTAAAAATGGTACTAGAAATTTTGAATAAAAATGGTTTAAAAACTGGAAGAAAAATAATATTTAATGAGAATTTGCTTGAAAAGAATATAAATCTAATAACTAAAAACCATATAATTTATTTAGAAATTAAAAGATTTTTAGCAGCTCAAAGACAAGGAAGTCATAAAACTAAAGGAAGAAGTCAGATTAAAGGAAGTAATAAAAAAATTCAGAACCAAAAAGGAAGTGGGAATGCAAGAAAAGGAGATATAAAAAATCCTTTATTTGTTGGCGGTGGTAGAATTTTTGGTCCTGTTAAAAGAAAGTATAATTTAAAATTAAATAAAAAGATTAAAAAGATTGCTAGAAAAATTTTATTTTCTGAAAAACTAAGAAATAAAAAAATTAAACTTATTGAAGATTTTCTCTTAAAATATATTTCAACTAAAAAAATAATAAAAATATTAATAAAAATAAAAAGTTTTAAAAAAAAAATCTTAATTATTACTAATAAAATCGATAAAAATCTATATTTTTCTTGTAGAAACTTGAAACATGTAAAAATTATAAATATAAGAAATGGAATAAACAGTTATGATATAGCCAAAGCTTATTACTTGATAATTAAAGAAAATTCAGTAACAGATTTAGAAAATATGTTAACTAAGAAATAAAAAAAAGGTGAGTGAAAATAAAAAAAAACTCTTTTTTTACAAGGAATATATAAAGAAAAACTTAAGTAAAAAAATTAAACCAATTATAACTGAAAAAGCTATATATTGTAACATATCAAATAATTATTATACTTTTTTATTTCCGATTTATTTTAATAAAAAAGATATTTCAAAATATTTAAATAGAGTTTATAGAATAAATATAACAAAGTTACATACTAATATTTATTATAAAAAAAAGATTAATAAAAGAATATTAAAAAAAACTTTTGCAGGAAAAAAACAAAAATTTAAAAAGGCTTTTTTTCAAGTAAAATATTTTTAATATGCCAATTAATATAAAAAAACCCATTACGCCAAGTCAAAGGTTTCAGATATTAAATAAATTTTCTGAAATAACAAAAAAAAAACCCGAAAAAAGTCTTGTTTTTGGGCTTTCGAAAAAAGGAGGAAGAAATAATACTGGAAAAATTACGATGAAATATATCGGAGGAGGACATAAAAAAAAATATAGAATTATAGATTTTAAAAGAAAAAAAATGGGAATTCCTGCTCTAGTTAAATCTATAGAATATGATCCAAATAGATCTTGTTTTATTTCACTTTTACATTATCTAGATGGTGAAAAAAAATATATTTTATCTATTAAAGGACTTACCGTCGGAAACAAAATATTATCTGATGAAATTACGAAACCAAAAATAGGAAATGCGATGTTCTTAAAAAATATCCCTTTAGGAAGTATTATTTGCTGTATTGAACTATATCCTAATGCCGGCGCTGAATTAGCTCGTAGTGCTGGAACATATGCACAATTAATTGCGAAGAAAGAAAAATATTGTACTTTGAAATTACCATCAGGTGAAACACGAATGGTATTATCTAATTGTCTGGCAACTATTGGTTCAGTATCAAATCAAGACCATAAATTAGTAATTTCAGGAAAAGCTGGAAGAAATCGTAGGTTAGGAAAAAGACCTAGAACAAGATGTGTGGCTATGAATCCAGTAGATCATGGTATGGGAGGAGGTGAAGGGAAAGCATCAGGAGGACATCCTAGAAATAGAAATGGAATTCCTTCCCATGGATTTAAAACCCGTAAAAAAAACAAAAAAACCAATAAATATATTATAAGAAAAAGAAAAAATAAGTAATAAGAATAAGTATGCCACGTTCATTGAAAAAAGGGCCATTTGTTAATTACAAATTGATTAAAAAAATTGTAATAAACAATAGATTAAAAACAAAGAAAATAATAAAGACTTGGTCAAGATCTTCAACAATAACTCCAGAGTTTATAGGAAATTCAATTGCAGTTCATAATGGTAAAAAATTCATTACAATTTATATTTCAGAAAATATGGTAGGACATAAATTAGGAGAATTTTCTCATACTAGAAATTTTCGTAGTCATTCTGGAGCTAAAAAAATACAAAAAAGTTTGCCTTTAAAAAAAAAACCAAGGAATGCTTAAAAAGTTGTATTATAAATCTAATAATATTAATTATTCCCAAATTAAGCTTATAAAATTAATTAATATACTTAAATCTAAAAATATTGAATACATAATAAATTTATTGGGAAATCTTCAAAATAAAGGAGCTATATTTTTAAAAAAGATAATTTTAAATGCCTACAAGCAGAATTTTTATAAAATAGAATCACAAAAACAAAATGTATATCTAAAAAATATTATAATTAACAAAAGCATAATGTTTCAAAAAATTAGGCCAGCACCTCAAGGTAGAGCTAATAAAATAAAAAAACAATTTTTTAAAATGATTTTGATACTTAAAAAATAAAATGGGACAAAAGGTTAATCCTATATCTAATAGGCTAGGAATATCAACTTACTGGAAATCCAGATGGTATAGTGAAAATTTTAAGCAGCTTAAAGAAGATTTAGAAATACGAAACTATCTAAATATTAGATTAGCCAAAGGTTTTTTATCATCTATATACATAGAAAGAACAAATTCTAAAATTTTTATTACCATTTATTCTTCAAGACCTGCAATAATTATTGGAAAATTAGGAATAGAAAAATTAAAACAAGGAATTAATAAAATTTTAAAACAAGGAATTAATAAGAAACAAATAAATATTAATATACTAGAAGTAAAGATACCAGAAGTAGATGCTCTCTTAATTGCAAAAAACATTGCAAATCAAATTGAAAATCGTCTATCTTATAAGAAAGCTATAAAGTTTGCGATATATTCTGCATTACGGAAAAAGGTAGAAGGGATAAAAATCCAAATTTCGGGTCGTTTAAATGGAACTGAAATGGCACGTACTGAATTTTATAAAGAAGGAAGAATTCCTTTTTCTACTTTTAGGGCTAACATAGATTATGCAACTTATGAAGCTCATACTACTTATGGAAAACTAGGGCTTAAAGTATGGATTATGAAAGGAGTAGTATATAGTAAAAAAGAATTATATATATTAAATAGAATTCCTAAAAAAAAAATAAAACTAACTTATGTTAAAGCCAAAAAGGAAGAATAAAAGGATATGCTAAAAAAGGTACAAAACTTAACTTTGGTATATTTGGACTTAAGAATTTAGACACAGCTTGGCTTTCAGATAGACAAATAGAAGCAGCTCGTATAGTTGCTACACGATATATGAAAAGACAAGGAAAATTGTGGATAAATATATTTCCTAATAAGCCTATTACAAAAAAGCCTCAAGAAGTTAGAATGGGAAAAGGAAAAGGTGCTATAGACCATTGGGTAGCTGTGGTAAAACCTGGTAGGATTTTAATAGAAATAGATGGAGTAACTTTTGAAATAGGAAAAGAAGCTTTAAGATTAGCTGCTAATAAATTGCCAATAAGAACAAAATTAATTTGTTTATGAGAAAACAAAAACTTGGAGTAATATTAAGTGAGAAAATGAATAAAACCAGAGTAGTAGGTGAAGTAGTAAAAAGGAAACATAAGATTTATAAAAAGAATATTTATTATACAAGAAAATATTTGGTTCACGATGAACAAAATAAGTCCAATACAGGTGATACCGTAGAAATAATTTTTACACGACCATTAAGTAAGAATAAACGTTGGAATTTCTTGAAAATAATTAAAACAAATGTTACAACAAGAATCAATTCTTAATGTTGCAGATAACTCTGGAGCGAAAAAAGTTTTATTAATATGTGTATTAGGAGGCACGAAAAAAAAAGCTGCCTCTATTGGAGATACTATTGTAGTAACAGTTAAAAATTCAATTGCTGGATCTAAAATAAAGAAAGGACAAGTGACAAAAGCAGTAGTGGTTAGAACAAAATATAAAGTGAAACGCAAGGATGGATCATATATAAGTTTCGATGAGAACGCCTGTGTTTTATTATCAAAAAGTGGAGAACTTATAGGAACTAGAGTATTTGGTCCAGTTGCAAGAGAATTAAGAGAAAAAGAATATATGAAAATAATTTCATTAGCATCAGAAGTTTTATAATAAGATTAAAAATGACAATTAAAAAGAAAGATAATATTTTACTTAAAAGTGGTAATCATAAAGGAAAGAAAGGGCAAGTTATAAAGATTATAAAAAATAGAGCGTTAGTAGAACTTTTAACCAAAGAAGTCAATAGACTAATTGAAATGGATTTCTCTAATTTACTTGTAATATATAGACCTATTCTTAATAAGGAGAATTTTTTAAATGCTAAGAAATTTAAAATATTAAACAATGTCTTAAGAAAGATGATAAAAATGAATAAAGAATTAAATTATTTATTTTCGAGAGAAGAATTCAAGAATTTCTTAAAGATTAGGTCGTTAGAAAATATTAAAAATAAACAATGAATTATTCACCTAGATTGAAAATAAAATATAATGAAAATATTAAATTAAAATTAAACAAAAAATTTATATATGAATGTATAATGCAAATTCCAAAATTAACGAAAATAGTAATAAATCAAGGTATAAATATATATGATAAAAATACCTTAAATAATGCTATGGAAAATATTTCTTTAATATCTGGACAGAAAGCAATTTTTTGCAAATCAAAACGTGATGAATCAGGATTTAAACTACGAAAAGGAACCCCGATTAGCGTAAAAGTAACTCTACGTAGAAATAGGATGTATGAATTTTTAGATAGATTAATAAATATTGCATTACCTAGAGTTCGTGACTTCAAAGGAGTAAATAAAAATAGTTTTGATGGAAAAGGAAATTATAATTTAGGAATTCGGGAACAAATTATATTTCCAGAAATAAAAAAAGATTTCAAACAAAATATAGGAATGAATATTACTTTTGTAACTACTGCTAAAAAAGATAAAGAAGCAAAATATTTATTATATTTATTTGGTCTTCCTTTTAAAAAATAAAATATAATTATGTCTAAAGAAGCTATAAAAGCTAGACAAAAAAAACGTAGAATTTTAGTTGAGAAATATTCTAAAAAAAGAGCTTATTATAAGAATATAGTAGATCATATAAATTTACAGAAATTGCCTAAAAATGCTTCTCCAGTTCGTTTACACAATATTTGTAATATCACTGGTAGAACTAAAGGTTATATTCGAAAATTTGGTATCTCACGATTAGAATTTAGACGATTAGCCTCACAAGGCTTAATTCCAGGAGTAAGAAAAGCTAGTTGGTAAAAACAAAGAAATAATGATGATTACAGATCAAATTTCGGATTGTTTAACAAGAATTAGAAATGGTTGTATAGCTAAGAAAGATACTATCTATATACCATATTCGAAAATAAAAACAAGTATTATTCAAATTTTGTTTGAACAAGGTTTTATAGTAAATTATAACTTAGAAATAAAGAAAAACCAAAAATCCATACTTGTAGAGTTAAAATATATTTATCCTAAAAAACAATCGGTAATTAAATATATTAAAAGAATAAGTAAACCAAGTTTCAGAAAATATTCAAGTAGTAAAAATTTACCTAGAGTTATTAATGGTTTGGGAATAGCTATTATATCAACATCAAAAGGAATAATTACTGATAAATTAGCTAGAACAAACAAAATAGGTGGTGAAATAATTTGTTATGTATATTAGATGAATAATAAAAAATATTCATGTCTAGACTTGGCAACAGAACGATTATTATCCCCAAAAATATTTTAATTAAACTTAAAAAGAATGTAATTTCTGTAACTGGTCCTCTTGGAACCATTTCTATGAAAATAATAGGTGAACTAAAAATAGAAATTGAAGAAAACAAACTAACAATACAAAGAATAGAGAATAATAAATCTCTACATGGATTATACCGAATGCTAATTAATAATATGATACTAGGTGTATTATATGGTTTTAAAAAAGAATTAGAATTGAAAGGAGTGGGTTATAAAGTTGCTTTAGATAATGAAAAAAAAGTATTAGAATTTCACTTAGGCTACTCTCATAATATAGTCATGAATTTACCCAAAGAATTAAAAGTAGAAATAAAAAATGAAAATAACAAAAATACTAGGATTATTTTAAGGTCATATGATAAACAATTATTGGGGATATTTGCTGCAAAAATAAGATCTTTAAGAAAGCCTGATCCCTATAAAGGAAAAGGCATTCGTTATATTAATGAATATATTCTGAAAAAAGCTGGAAAAACGACAGTAAAATAAAATTAATGATATGAAAACCAAAAAAATTGGTACCTTAAAAAGACCGAGAATTTCAGTCTTTAGAAGTAATAAGCATATTTATGTTCAAATAATAGATGATGTTAATCATCATACTTTACTATCAGATTCTTCTAAAAAAAAATATAATTTTAAAATTCCTAAAAATAAAATTGCAAGGAAAATAGGTATGATTTTAGGAGAAAAAGCAAAAACAATCGGTATTTATAATTTCTTTTTTGATAGAAATGGATATTTTTATCATGGGAGAGTTAAAGCTTTGGCAGAGGGATTCAGAAAAACTGGTTTAAAATTTTAAAAGATGAAAGAGAAATTAGTCACATTAAAACGAGTCTGTAAAGTTACCAAAGGAAGAAGATATTTCAGTTTTACAGCTTTAGTAGTTAAAGGAAATAAAAATGGGGTAGTAGGATTTGGGGTTGGAAAAGCTAAAGAACCACAAAATGCAATCAGAAAAGCTGGTGCAAAAGCAGAAAAAAGATTGGTTCAAATATTATTAACTGGAGGGACTATTCCTCATGAACAAAAAGCTAAGCATGGCAGTACTTATATATTTCTTTCGCCAGCTTCAGAAGGAACTGGAATAATTGCAGGAGGGGTTGTTAGAATAGTTTTAGAATTAGTAGGCGTCAAAAATATTTTCTCGAAATTGAATGGTTCATCTAACCCGAATAATTGCATTAGGGCAGTAATATTAGCTTTAACAAAAATTAGAAATGCATATACTATCTCAAAAGAAAGAGGGCTTACTATTAAAAATATTTTTGAAGGTTAAATTAAGTAAAAGTAAAATTTACTTTACATGATTCTGAATCAGTTAACTCCTAGGATAGGATCAAATAAGAAAGGCAAACGATTAGGAAGAGGAAAAGGTTCTGGAAAAGGAAAAACTTCTACTAGAGGTGATAAAGGGGCAAAATCACGCTCTGGAAATTCTATTAAACTAGGATTTGAAGGTGGACAAATGCCATTGCATAAACGTATTCCAAAATTGGGATTTAAAAACATAAATAACAAAAAATATAAAATATTTAATTTAGACAATATAGAATATATAATAAATATGGGAAAGGTAACAATAAATTTAATAAACAAGAATGTATTGAGACAAATTGGTTTATTAAAAAAAAAAGAGTGTTTTAAAATATTAGGACGAGGTGAATTAACTCACAAAATAAAAATTTGGGCTCATAAGTTTAGTAAAAAAGCATCTTTAAAGATTCAAAAACTTGGAGGAAAGACTGAAAGATTATAATTTCTAACATCAGAACTTTGCAACTCATTGCTATAAAATGACGAAAGAAAAATATATGAAATACAATGGTATAGTTACAAAAGCTTTACCAAATGCAACATTCAAAGTACAATTAAAAGACAAAAGGATAGTAACTGGATATATAAAAGGGAAACTGAGAATGAATTATATTAAAATTTTACCAGGCGATAAAGTAAAATTGCATATTTCATATTATGATTTAACTAAAGCAAGAATAATATATAGATACTAAAGGTATGAAAAAAGTTGCATCTTTAAAAAGAAGAAGCCAAAATTGCAAAATTGTTAAAAGAAAAGGAAAATTAAGAATTATAAATAAAGTTAACCCTAAATATAAACAAAAACAAAGATGAGACATGGCTAGAATATCTGGAATAAATATACCAGAAAATAAAATAGGAATTATAGCTATAACTTATATTTTTGGTATTGGAAAAAATATTGCTAAAAAAATATTTGAACAGATAAAATTGAATCCAAAGAAAAAAGTAAATAAGTGGTCAGATTTAGAATTAAATATGATTAGGAACTTTATAAATAATAACCTAAAAGTTGAAGGTGAGTTGAAAACTGAAATTAAATTAGATGTTAAAAGATTAGTTGATCTCAAATGTTATAGAGGTATCAGACATAAAATTGGTCTTACAGTGAGAGGACAGAAGACTAAAACGAATTGTAGGACCAGAAAAGGGAAAAGAAAAACAATAGCTAATAAAAAAAAAATTATTAACAAATCATAAAATTAGTAAAAATGAAAAATAAATTATCTGGTTCTATTTGCAACGTAAACATAAATTCTACCTTTAACAATATTCTTATAACTTTGTCTAACTTAAAAGGTGACGTACTTGCCTGGGCTTCAGCTGGACAAAAAGGCTTTAAAGGAGCAAAAAAAAATACACCGTATGCAGCTAGTAAAACAGCCCAAGATATAGTAGAAAAAGGGAAAAAAATGGGGATTAAAAAAATTAATATTATTGTTAAAGGTACAGGATATGGCCGTGACTCAGCAATTAGGACTTTAAGTAATCTTAATGTAATTCTAATAAAAGATATTACTCCTATTCCCCATAATGGCTGTAGACCACCAAAAAAAAGAAGAATATAAATATATATAAACAAAATGGCGAGATATATTGGTCCTAAAAATAAAAGATCGATAAAATTTGGAATAAAAAACAAAAGATATCCCACTGGGAAACCAAAAATAATAAATTTTAATAAATCAAATTATTCTATTCAATTATTAGAAAAACAAAAGATAAAATATATTTATGGAATACTAGAAAAACAATTTAGGAAAATCTTTGAAAAAGCTTATAAAAAAAAGGGGATCACTGGTGAAATACTTTTACAACTATGTGAATCAAGGTTAGATAATGTAGTATATAGATTAAATTTTGCTAATACTAGACCAGGAGCAAGACAGTTAGTCACTCATCGTCATATATTTGTAAATGGAAAAATTGTTAATATTCCATCTTTTACATTAAAACCTGGTGATAGAATTTCGGTTAAAGAAAAGTTAAAAGATGAAACAATAAAACAAATCTCAAAGAAAAAACCAAAGTCTTGGTTGAAGTTAGAACTTAAGTTAAACAAACTTACAGGAATTTTTAAATATATTCCTATGAGAGACCAACTTACCGAAAAGATTAAGGAACGTTTAGTGGTAGAATTGTATTCGAAATAACAAAGATGATTATTTCACCTGCCCAGATAAAAGTATTAAAAAATTCTAATAATATAGGAAAATTTTTAATCAAACCTTTAAGTCCTGGATTTGGAATTACTATAGGGAATGCTTTAAGAAGGGTTTTAATTTCATATTTAGAAGGGTATGCAATATATTATATAATGATTAATGGTATAAAACATGAATTCTCTTATGTAGATGGAGTAATAGAAAATATAACTGAAATAATATTAAATTTAAAAAAAATACGGTTTAAATTAAAAAGTAAACGTGTGGGTTCGAACAACATACCAAAACATTATACAATATTTTTCAAAACAAAAAAAGAACAAATTACTGCTGGAGATTTGTGTGGATCTCTTACTTATTTTGAAGTATTGAATCCAAAGTTATTAATTTTGAAGAAAGAGTTAGATACTAATTTAAATATTACTATAGGGATTAAAAAAGGAGTTGGATATGTTCCAGTAGAAAAAAATAAGTACTTTCAGAAGAAACGAGGTAAAATTCCAATTGATACTATTTTTAGTCCAATAATAAACGTAAGATTCAAAGTAGAAAATTGTGAAGTTCATAATTCCTATGAATATGATAGTTTGATTCTAGAAATTATTACTGATGGTTCCATCACTCCCCAAAATGCTTTTAAAAAAGCTTCTAGTATCCTAATCCAACATTTTACTTTATTTTTTAATGGTAAAAATAATGGTAAAAAAAAAGCAACAAATTCTTTAGATTCGAAAGAAAGAATACAAGTTTTATATATGCAAAAAGTTTTAAATTCTAAATTATCAGAAAATGTAAACGATCTTTCAGTTAGAACATTAAATTGTTTGAAATTTGCTAAAATTAGAACTTGGGCTGACTTAGTAAAATTTAAGACATCAGATTTCTTAAAAGTAAGAAATTTTGGTATGAAATCATTCGATGAATTGAATAAAAAAATGAAAAAATTAGGATTATCTTATGGTATGGATTTATCAAAATATAAAATTAAAATTTATAATAAAAAACAAAGAATAATAAATTTTCGTGAAAAAATGAGACAAATAGTAAAGCTAAGAAATATTCTGAAACTAAGAAAAATGATGAAGAAAAATGATACACAAAAATAAAACTAAGAATTTAGGGAGAACTAAATCTCATCGAAAAGCCCTGTTGACTAATCTTGCTATTTCACTAATAAAACATAAGAGAATTACAACTACCTTGGCTAAAGCAAAAGATTTAAAAAAATTCATTGAACCTATAATAACTATAGGTAAAAAACAAAATACTCATTCTAGGCGAATAGTATTTAAAAAATTAAATGATAAAACTGCTGTTTTTGAACTTTTAAAAAATATATCAAAAAAGAATATCAAACGTAATGGAGGATATACAAGAATTATTAAAATTGGAAATAGGTTAGGAGATTTTTCAGAAATTGCAATTATTGAGCTAGTAGAGTTTATTGAAAGAATTCAAATCATGAATTAATATGAAATATTTTCATAAACCTGTTTTATTATCTGAAGTTATAGAACACCTTATTTATGATATTCATGGAATATATGTAGATTCTACTTTTGGTAGTGGTGGACATGCTAGGAGCATCTTAAAGAAAATAAGTAATAAAGGTAAATTAATTGCTTTTGATCAAGATCAATTTTCAATTATTAAAAATAAAATTTGTGAGAAAAGAATAATATTGTTTAACGCTAATTTTAGAAAAATAAAAAAAATATTAAAAGATTCTAAAAACAACCTTCTAAATAATGTCTCAGGAATAATGGCAGATTTAGGAGTTTCCTCTTATCAAATAGATACACCACAAAGAGGATTTTCAATAAGATTTAATAACATTTTGGATATGAGAATGGATTTATCGAAAACCAAGTCTGCTTTAAATATTCTAAAAACTTATTCTTTTGAAGAGTTAAATAATATTTTCTATAAATATGGTGAATTTAAAAATCCCCAAATAATCTCTAGAAAAATTTTATTAAACCGTAAATTTATTAACACTACTTTTGATTTAGTAAAATTATTCAATAAGAACATTAAATTTTTATCTAGATTATTCCAAGCTTTAAGAATAGAAGTAAATGATGAAATAAATGCATTAAAGAAATTCCTTAAACAAGCAAGAAATATCTTAAAACAGGGTGGTAGATTAGCTATTATTTCATATCATTCCTTAGAAGATAGATTAGTTAAAAACTTCTTTAAAACTGGAAATATACATGGTATTCTTAGATATGATAAGAAAGGGAATAATTTATCTCCATTTCATAAAAGATATACTAAAAGAATTTTTCCTACAAAACAAGAAATATATACAAATAATAGAGCGAAAAGCGCTATCTTAAGAATTACACAAAAAATATAAGTTGTTGTACTGCTAATTGTTCAATTTAACTTGTGAAGTTTGGTTAACTTTATAACTATAAAGTATGTTGATTTATCGCATGTTTTGTTTTTCAAAACAAGAGGAAAGTCCGGACACATTATGGAGAACACAACGGATAACACCCGTACATCGTGAGATGAGGAATAGTACAACAGAAAGTATATACAGTTGAGCTGTAGTGAAATCATGTAAACTCTGTGTTGTGAAATGCCAAATATACCAGAAACTTTTTGAAAAAAGTATAGTTTCTCCATAACTATTATAATGGTGGGTAGGCAGATAGAGAGAAAAGGTAACTTTTATACTAGATAAATGATAAATTATACAGAATCTGGCTTATAGACATACTTTAAAAATATCTTATTTATATCTAAGAAGTAAAAGATTTTGTTATATAATTTATATCGTACTTTTTCAAGTTTTACTATTTTGGTAATGAGTTTACTTATTTCTAAAAACGCGATATTTTTTGTAAATTCTAACTTGTAATAGTGGTAGAGCTTTTGAGATATTAATTCTGAAATTTGTTTCTCATTTTTGTAATCAAGCTTAGACAAAGAAAGATACAGATCATATAATAACCTACATAAATATATTCTTTTTAAAAACTTAGGAGCAGAAGTAATTTCAAAACCTTTTATTTGAAAACCAAAGTGTTTGAAAATTTCTATAATTCCTGCTTGTCTTCGTTGTTCATCTTGTTTATCCTTTTTATAAATTGTAAAATCTGTAAAACTCTCTAACTTAATCGGGTGATCTAACCTTTTGTTTGTTTTTATTTCTTTTTTAAAGTTATAATCTAAAATTATATTAGATGCTAGAGTTTTATTAATTATTAAAATTCCAAAATCTAAAAGACAGAATATATATTTTTTTTTATATATCTTATAAGGAACCTGCTGAAAATCAATTTTCTTAATAACTTCTTTCAAAGTATTTTCTTTCGAGTAATTGCTCTTATTGCTATTCCAGCATTTAAAAACATCCTTTAGTCCTAAAGATTCTTTAATTATTATATTAATCTTTTTACAAATTTCTGCTTCTGATTTAATGAGTATTTTTGTTTTTGATTGACAAATATTGATTTCAATTTTTGGTTGTGGAATATTTATAAATAAAAAATAATTTGGTTTATTACTTTTGCTTATTATCCCGTTATAGGCACTAATAATGGCGGTGTGAATTCTTTTGTTTACTACATATCTATTATTAACAAATAAATAAGAATTATTAACTTTAGTATTAAAAAAACTTGTAGAAGTGATATATCCTTTTATAAGAAATAACTTTTCTTTTTTCATCACTTTTATTAAGACATTCTGATAATAATCGCCAAAGATTTCAATTATTCTAGATTTTATATCTGATTTTTTAAAACGTGTAATTCTCTTATTATTATGCATAATTAAAAAGTTTGTATAAGGGTGTGAAAGAACTATCTTATGAACTTCTGATATTATATATCTTAATTCTATTGTTGAAGATTTTAAAAAGTTTTTTCTATTGGGAAAATTGTAAAATAAGTTTTTAACATATATACTAGTACCATTTACTAAATTCTTCAATAATACAGTTTTAAATTTTCTTTTGTTATTTGCTAAAGTTAAGAATACTCCCAATTCTGAGTTGTTTCTTTTAGTGTATATTTCTATATTGCTAACCAAAGAAATATAGTATAGAGCTTCGCCTCTGAAGCCTTTAGTATTTATATATTTTATATCTTTAAGAGATTCAATTTTTGAAGTATAAAATCTACTAATACTATTTTTTGCTTCTGAAGGATTCATACCTTCTCCATCATCTATGACATGAATTAAATCTTTTCCACCATTTGATAATATCAATTGAATATTTTTTGCCTTTGCATCAATTGAGTTTTCTAATAATTCTTTTACTACTGCAGAGGGTCTTTTAATTACATATCCTGCTGAAATTTTCTTTGCATCTTGGTGTGGTAAAATTTGTAGCTTATTTTTCATTGTTATTTATTACAAAATTTTAATTGTAGGAAAAAATAATACATCATTAATATTTCTTTGATTAGTAAATAACATGATTAATCGGTCAATACCAAATCCTATTCCAGTACAAGGTGGCATACCATATTCTAAGGAAAGAAGAAAGTCTTTATCTATTAACATATTTTCAGCTTCAATTTTATTATATAATTTAATTTGTTGTTTAAATCTCTTGAATTGATCAATTGGATCATTTAATTCTGAATAAGAATTTGCTATTTCGACACCATTAATAATCAATTCGAATCTTTCAGATACCCCATTTTTAAAGCGATGTTTTTTAGCTAATGGACTCATTTCAATGGGAAAATCAATTATAAAAGTTGGTTTAATAATTTTTTTTTCACATTTTTGACTGAATATTTGATCGAGAATTTGTCCTTTTTTCATATTCTTATCAATTTTAACATTTATTTCAGCACATATTTTTATAATTTCAGGTTCTCTAGTATCACTTAGGTCAAAGCCAGTATAAATTTGAAGAGCTTCAAAAAAAGTAATTTGTTGAAATGGGTCAATAAATGGTGAAAGAAAATTAATATCTTGTTTACCTACTTTGAAAGTAAAGCATTGGTAAATGTTACAACAAATTTTGTTTAAGAATTTTTCAGTGAATTTCATCATCCAATAATAATCTTTATATGATATATATAATTCTAGAATAGTAAATTCTGGATTATGTTTTTTATCTATACCTTCATTTCTAAAATTCCGAGAAAACTCATAAACTTTTTCTAAACCTCCAACCAGTAATTTTTTTAAATATAATTCATTTGAAATTCTTAAATAGAAGGTACTTTTTAAGGTGTTATGATATGTAATAAAAGGTCTAGCAATAGCTCCACCCGGAATAGCTTGTAAAATAGGAGTTTCAACTTCTAAATAATTCCTTTCATTTAAATAATTCCTTATAAAAGTTATGATTTGAATACGTGTTAAAATAACATGTTTAATTTCTTCATTAACAAGAAAATCAACATATTTAATTCTATGTCTTTTTTCATTTTTAGAAAAAGAATCAAATGTATTTCCCGATTTATCTATTTTTACGTTTGGTAAAGTATGTAGACATTTAGATAATAACTTTATTTTTTTTGCAAATACAGAAATTTGTTTTTTTTTCGTTTTGAATAAGTAACCTTTAATCCCTATTATATCTCCGATATCTAAAAGTTTTTTGAAAAACAAATTGTATATCTTTTTTTCATAATTAAAATTGTTTATTGATATATATATTTGTATGATTCCATATTTATCTTTTAATTCTATAAAAGAAGCTTTTCCCATTCTTCGAATTCTAATAATTCTACCCGCCAGAATAACCTTTTTCTTTTTTTTGTAATTATTCCTTATTTCTTTTGAATTATAAGTTATTGTATATTCTTCAGAAGGATAAGGATTAATATTTATTTGTTTTAATGTTTTAAGCTTTTTTATTCTTATCAAATTTTGCTCAGAAAGACACCAAGTTCTCATTCAGATAATATTAAGACCTTGAAAGGAGTTGAACCCTTACTCTTCTGATCCGTAGTCAGATGCTTTATCCAATTAAGCTACAAGGCCAAGGATATGATATAAACTGAAAATTTTTTATAACTTTTATGTTATATATATCCTGAAAACATACGCAGTTATAAGATCAGTATTGCAGTCATATATGAAATGCTGTGACTGACTTACTTACTAAGTAAGAACTAGGTACTTAGAAGCCTAGAAGAATGAAAAAAATTACGAATGCAACCTATTTGAAGTGGTATAAAGATATGTCTTTTTGGAGGAACTTTGAAGAAAGATGCAGATCATTATATTTAAAACAAAAGATAAGTGGTTTTCTCCATTTATATAGTGGGCAAGAAGCTATCCCGTCCGGTATAACTTATGTAATGAATTTAAAAACAGATAATATGATTACTGGATATAGATGTCATATACTTGCTTTAGCAATGGGAATAGACCCAAAAAAGGTGATGGCAGAATTATATGGAAAAAAGACTGGTACTTCAAGTGGTTTAGGTGGATCTATGCATATATTTAGTAAAAGATATAGATTTTATGGCGGATATGGCATTGTAGGTGGACAAATTCCATTAGGAGCAGGTATTGCATTTGCTGATAAATACTTTAATAGAGAAGCAGTTACTGTGACATTTCTGGGAGATGGGGCTATTTGGCAAGGTGCTTTACATGAAACTTTCAATATGTCAATGCTCCTTAAGTTACCAGTAGTTTATATCTGCGAAAACAATACATATGCAATGGGAACTTCAGTAACAACAATTTCATGTATTAAAAATATTTTCAAAATTGGATGTTCATACGATATGCCAGCTAAATCATTAGACGGAACTAGCCCATTAAAAATTGCTAAAGAAGTAGAGAAAGCTATTAAAAGAGCTAAAAATGGCAAAGGACCTTCTTTTTTAGAAATATTAACTTATAGATTTCGGGGACATTCGATGTCTGATCCTGAATCTTATAGAACAAGAGAGGAAGTAATAGAACATAAAAGATATGATCCAATTTTAAAAATAAAAAACAAAATATTAGAACAACAACTTCTTAATAAAAAGTTCTTAACTGCGCTTGATTTAGAATTAATAAAAAAAATAGATGAATGTGTTGTTTTTGCAGAAATCTCTGAATCACCACATAAAAATACTATGTATAATGTGGTTTATTCTCAAAAAAAATATCCTTTTTTAAAATAAAAAATACTATTTTCAAAGAAACAAATGGCAGAGATTATTTACATGCCACGCTTAAGTGATACTATGAAAGAAGGGACAATAGTAAAATGGTATAAACAAGTCGGAGAAAAAGTATCCTCAGGTGAAATCTTAGCAGAAATAGAAACTGATAAAGCTATTCAAGAATTTGAATCAGAATTTAATGCTACTCTACTTTATAGAGGAGTTAATGAAGGAGAAACAGCAAAACTAAATGATCTTTTATGTATTTTGGGAAAACAAAATGAAAAGATAGAGTATTTAATAAAAAAGAAATACAACAAGGAAAATAGTATTAAATCTGAGAAGCAAATAGTAAATAAAGATATGAATCATATAAAAGAAAAAAAATGCTTAATTTCGCCATTAGCAAAAAAAATTGCTTTAGAGGAAAGGATAAACTTAAAAGATATAAAAGGAAGTGGACCACAAAACCGAATTGTTAAAAAAGACATATTAACAATTATTAAAAAGAAAGCAAAGAAAATAAAACCAATTTCTAATATAAGAAAAATAATAATTGACCGATTATCAAAATCCAAAAAGATTTCACCACATTATTATTTATTTATCGAATTGCCTGCAGATAATTTAATTAAATTTAAAAAGTATATTAATAAAATATATAATAGTAAAATTTCTTTTAATGATTTAATAGTGAAAGCTACTGCTTTATCACTTAAAAAAAACCAAGAAATAAATTCTTCATTTAATAAAGAAAGAATTATCTATCACAAAGATATTAATATCGGGATAGCAGTTTCTTATCCTGAAGGACTAATTGTCCCTGTCATAAATTCAGTAGACAAAAAATCTGTAAGAAAAATTTCACAAGAACTAAAAGAAAAAGTAGAAAAATCTAGAAATAAAAACAATTCTCCCAAAGATTTGGTCGGAAGTACTTTTACAATTTCTAATTTAGGGATGTTTGGGATAGATTTTTTTACTTCTATAATAAATCAACCTAATTCTAGTATTTTATCAGTAGGAAGTATTCAAAGAAAACCGATAATTGAGAAAAACAAAATCAAAATAGGAAATACTATTACATTTACATTAGCTTGTGATCATAGAATTATAGATGGAGCAGTAGGAAGTGCCTTCTTGCTTACTTTAAAAGAATACTTGTTAGAACCAATGAAAATACTATGTTAAGAATTTTTAGGAATCTTTTTGAAGAACTCGATATCATTTGCATTATTTTGAAATCCAAAAATAA
The DNA here is from genome assembly GCF_028673255.1 of Candidatus Karelsulcia muelleri. Lineage (GTDB taxonomy): Bacteria > Bacteroidota > Bacteroidia > Flavobacteriales > Blattabacteriaceae > Karelsulcia > Karelsulcia muelleri_D. The sequence goes on from NZ_CP110504.1 coordinate 62,106, forward strand.
TATTTTTAATCCCATTGGTAAGAACTAGATATTTGCTTTTGATTATTAAATAATATTTCAGAATTTGATCAAAATATTTGTATGAAATATTTACATCATTAGATTTACATTCAACTATTATAAAAGGTCGTTTTTTTTTAAAAACTATAATATCAATTTTATTTGTCATATTATGAATAGAATATTTAAATTCAACATATATTTCATTCACATTATATCCTCTATTTTTTATGAGATAAGAAATTAGCTGTTGTCTAACAACTTCTTCTTTAGTTAAAAGACAATATTTTTTTCTAATTAAGCAAAATACGTACAACTTACCATTAAAAGGAATTGTCTTAAATTTTTCTAACATTAAACTATATCTTTTATTTTTAATCGTCATAAAACTTGTTGCTTTCTATTTTTATAGTATATTTATATTACAAATATTTATTTTAACAATATGGTTGAAGTCAAACCAATAAATTTCATTTTAAATAAGATATTTCACATCTGCCTAGACAAAGTTATGAGTTATAATAATGAAGAAAAATTTAATAATATAGCTAAATTAGTATTTCTAATAACAGAAGCAGATAAAAAAAATAAGATATATTTTTTAAAAAAGGCAGATATAGTGAAAGAACTAATTGCTAAAATATATTATTTATGTCAAGTAGATAAAGAATTAGATAAATAACTAGATTTAACTTTATGTTTAACTTTATGTCAAGTAGAGTTTTGGGGCAAATCTTTGATTGTATCATTATAGGAGGTGGTCCTGCAGGATATACAGCTGCAATTTATTTAGCTCGTGCAGAAATAAAACACATTCTTTTTACGGGGTTTCAACCAGGGGGACAATTGATATCAACCAAGAAAATAGAAAATTATCCTGGTTTTAAGGATGGAATATCTGGGTATAACTTAATGGAATCTTTTAAAGCACAAAGTGAAAAATTCGGAACTCAGGTAAAATATAATAGTGTAGTAAAAATTAAGATTAACAGAAAACCAAAAGTTATGAATATGCATGAAACTGTATTAGATAATTCTTTAAAAATTAAAACAAAAGCCATAATTATAGCTACCGGAGCTAATACTAGATATTTAAATATAGAGAATGAAAAAAAATTAATAGGAAAGGGTCTTTATACCTGTGCAAATTGTGATGGATACTTTTTTAAAGAGAAAAAAGTAGCAGTAATCGGTGGGGGAGATAAAGCTGCAGAAGAATCGATTTATTTGTCTAATATTTGTAAAAAAGTATATATAATTATAAGAGATAACAAAATGAAAGCATCAAAGATTCTGCAAAAACAAGTTGTAAATATTAACAATGTTGAAATATTTTATAATCATAAAGTGAGAAAACTAATAGGAAAACAAAAGCTACAAGCTATATACTGTAAGAATAGAACAAATAATAGAACTTATTTATTTCATGTAGAAGCAATCTTTTTAGCTATTGGACAAATTCCAAATACACTTATTTGTAAACCAAATATCAAATTAGATAAAGATGGATATATAATTACAAAATCAACTATTACTAATATCCCTGGTATTTTTGCTGCAGGTGATGTGCAAGACTCAAGTTATCGACAAGCAATAACATCTGCAGCATCAGGTTGTATTTCAGCAATTGAAGTAGAAAAATATCTTAGAACTGAGGTAGAATAACATTTATACTGTATATTTCTTATAATGTTTATAAATTGATGAATATTTGAACTAATAAAAATATTCTTTTTTGAATTGTTTTAAAAATCTTATATCATTCTCAAAAAATATTCTAATATCTGGTATTTTATACTTTATTAAAGTCATTCTCTCAATTCCTAGACCGAAAGCAAACCCAGAATATAGTTCAGGGTTTATGTTGACATTTCTCAATACTTTTGGATGGACCATTCCACAACCAAGAATTTCTATCCATTTTTTTTGGTTGGCATCAGTAGTATCGAGAATATCTACTTCTGCACTTGGTTCAGTAAATGGGAAATATGATGGTCTAAATCGATAAATAGTATGTTTTGAGAAAAACTTTTTAATAAAATAATTTATTGTCTTTTTTAAATCTTTAAAAGAGACATTTTTGCTAATATACAAACCTTCTATTTGATGAAATACACAATGTGAAGAAGATGAAATTTTTTCATTTCTATATACTCTTCCAGGTGATATGATCCTAATAGGTGGAATATTCTTTTCCAAAAATCTAATTTGGATTGAAGAAGTATGAGTACGAAGTATTTTTTTGCTTTTCTTTATAAAAAAAGTATCATGCATATCTCTCGCTGGATGATACAATGGAAAGTTTAATGCAGTAAAATTATGCCAATCATCTTCTATTTCAGGCCCTTCACAAAGTTCAAATCCTATTTTCTGAAATAGTAATATTATTTTATTATTTATAATCGAAATCGGATGTATAGTTCCTAAGCTATATTGTTTAGTGAAATAATGTTTTTTGTTGATTTTTTCATTTTCATATTTTCTAGGGTTTTTAAAGTGGTTAAAAGCTTCAAGCTTTCTTTTAAGATTTTGTTTTAATGTATTAATTCTTCGTCCTATTTTTTTTTTGTTAACTTTCTCTAACTCTTGAAAGTTATTATTTTTAAACAATAAATTTAATTTTCCTAAAATTTTTTTTAATTCTTTTAATGATTTCAGAAACTCTAGCATATACCCTGATTTAGTAAAATCTAAGCTTACGATTTACCCTGAATAATATAAATAAATTATTCTTATAACAATATAAGATATTAATAGAAAACTTTTTGTTAAGGAAAATATATGTTTTGTTTTTCTTTTCTTTCTAAACCGATTAACTTCACTCTCATATTTTTGATCAGAAGACAATTCTATATGATTTGCTTTTTTATTATATTCTTTCTCCATTTCTTTATATTAAAATATTTCTAGAAAAATTTTCTTTTATGAAAAACTAATTTTTCTATTTTATTCACTACAAGTTTAGTATTTTATGTGATTAATATGGTCTTAATTTTCGTATCTCCTCTCCAGCTTTCCATAATTCACTATTTTTTATTTCTTTTAATTCTTTCTTTAAAAGCTCTCTGTAATTACTTTTACGATTTAATGAAATAGTTCTTTCAGCTTCTTTTCCAGAAGAAACGTCTTTATAAAGTTCCCTAAATAAAGAAATATTAATATCTCTAAATTTTTTCCACCAATCTAAAGCCCCTCTTTGAGCTGTAGTAGAACAATTTTCATACATCCAATCCATACCTTTTTCTGCTATTAAAGGCATCAGGCTTTGAGTTAGCTCTTCGACTGTTTCATTAAAGGCTTCAGAAGGAGAGTGCCCATTCTCTCTTAACACTTGATATTGAGCTGAAAAGATTCCTTGAATTGCCCCCATCAAAGTTCCTCTCTCTCCTGTTAAATCTGAATAAACTTCTTTTTGAAAAGTTGTTTTAAATAACAAAGCCGAACCGATGCCTATACCAATTGCTAAAGCTCTTTCTTTTGCATTCCCAGTATAATTTTGATATATTGCATAACTAGAATTTAGTCCTTTACCTTCTTGGAATAATTTTCTTAAAGAAGTTCCTGATCCTTTAGGAGCCACAAGAAAAATATCAATTTCCTTTGGAGGTAATATTTTTGTTTTTTTCTTGAATGTTAATCCAAAGCCATGAGAAAAATATAAACCTTTTCCTGGAGAAAGAAATTTTTTAATTTTTGGCCACACCTCAATTTGAGCTGCATCAGATAATAAAAACATAATTATACTTCCTTTTTCTGCTGCTTCTTCTATTTCGAATAGAGTTTCATTAGCTATCCAGCCGTCTTTTAAAGCTTTTTCCCACGATTTTGATTTTTTTCTTTGGCCTATTATTACATTAAAACCATTATCTTTTAAATTTAATGCTTGCCCAGGTCCTTGTATTCCATATCCTAGTACTGCTATTCTTTCATTTGATAAAATTTCTCTTGCTTTATTTAAACTAAATTCTTTCTTAGTTATAAGTTCTTCGTAGTTTGAACCAATTTTTATTTTCATATACATATTGTATGATATGAAATCTAGTAAATTTTTACTAAATATCAAAATTTTTTACTTATGTTATATTATTCTATAGTCTTAGTTATTATGATTTGCAATAATAAATATCCAATATTCCTATTGTTTTAAATAATCGTACTATTATTTTCAAGATAATGTCTACGACACATTCAATCTCTAGTATACACAATGCTTGTTTGTCTTTTTTAAACCAAAAATTTTTTATTATTTCTAAATTTCTTGTATTAAACATATTTAATATTCTTTGATTGAAAGTTTGATTATTATCATTACAATAATTTTCTGAAACAATATATAAAATTATTTTTCTTTTCATTTTATTTGTTTTTAAAAACATATTTTTGCTACTGATTTATTAGTAGGGATCATTGGTAGGGTATTATACTCTTTTTCGACTAAAATTTCTATTAAAAAAGCATCTTTTGATTTGAACATCTTTTTTATATTTTTTTTCAATTTTTCTTTAATAAAAACTTTTTTACTTTTAATGTTATATGCTTTTGAAATTTCTGTGAAATTTGGATTATATATTTTAGTATTAGAAAATCTTCTATTGAAGAAGAAATCTTGCCATTGTTTTACCATTCCTAAAAAATTATTATTAATAATTATAATTTTTATAGGTATTTCATATTGCATTATTGTCCCAAGCTCTTGCAGAGTCATTTGAAAACCCCCATCACCTACAAAACATATAACTTGACGTCTTTTAGCTCCAATCTTTGCCCCTAGAGCTGCTGGTAATGCAAAACCCATAGTACCTAAACCTCCAGATGTAATTTGACTTTTTATAGTCGTAAAATTAAAATATCTTGCTGCTGACATTTGATGTTGTCCTACATCCGTTACTAATATACAATTTTTGTTTTTATATAAATTGACATAATTTATTACTTCAGGCATAGTAATGCCTATTTTTGGTTTTATAAATTCTTTCTCTTTTATATATTTTTTTTCAATATTCTTTAATATGTTAATTTTTTTTAACCAATTTACATATTTTTTATTTTTGAAATTATTACTTAGATAAGTTAAATTATCTTTTAAATTTCCTACTAAGTGAATAGTGCTTTTTATCCTTTTGTTAATTTCGTAATTCTCTATATCTAGATGTATAATTATAGTTTTTTGTGAGATTTTTTTTATATTTCCTATTACTCTTTCATCAAAACGTAAACCTATCGCAAGTATTAAATCAGATTTTAAAATTAAAATATTACTTTGGTAATTTCCATGCATTCCCAACATTCCATAGTTTAAATTATGTTTGGTTTTTAATATTCCTAATCCTAGTAATGTACTTGATACTGGGATTCTCGTATTTTCTGCAAATTTTTTTAATTGATTTTCTGCATTAGCTAATTTTACTCCTTGGCCAATTATTAGTATTGGTTTATGTGCTTTTTTTATTGTTCTAATAAGCTTTTGTAATTCTTTTTTATTAATTTTGTTTTTCTTTTTATATGTTTTTGAAATTATTAATTCTTTTTTATATGGTTTTGAAATTATTTTTTGTTGTGCATCTTTTGTTATATCTATTAACACTGGTCCTGGTCTACCACTTGTGGCAATGTGCAATCCTTTAGCTATGACTTCGAATATTTTCTCTGGTTTAGTAATTTGAATATTCCACTTGGTTACTGGTCTTGATATATCTATTATATCTACTTCTTGAAATGCATCTGAACCTAATAAATTTGAAGACACTTGACCTGTTATACATAATAAAGGAGTACTATCAATTAAGGCATCGGCTAAGCCAGTAATTATATTAGTTGAGCCTGGGCCTGATGTAGATAAGCAAATTCCCGGTTTTCCAGTTCCTCTAGCATACCCTTGTGCTGCATGGATTGATCCTTGTTCATGACGAGTTAATATGTGCTTAATTTGTTTTTTGTAAGTAAACAATGAATCATATATTGGCATGACTGCTCCACCAGGATACCCAAATATAAATTTTACTTTATTATAAATTAAACTTTTAACTATTATTTCTGCACCTGGTGATGTCATTTTTTTCGCTTATCTGTAATACACCCTTCTGTTGCAGATGCTACTAATTGCGAATACTTAGATAAATATCCTTTCTCTAATTTCTTAGTTTTTTTGTTAATTTTTTTATATCGCTTTTGTAATTCTTGTTTTGAAATTTTTAATGTAATTATATTTTTTATAGCATCTATCTTTATTATATCTTTATCTTCGATTAGGGCGATTACTCCACCACTCGTAGCTTCTGGTGTTATATGACCAACGACAAAACCATGAGTACCTCCTGAAAATCTTCCATCGGTTATTAAAGCAACTTTATCCCCTAAGCCAGCACCCATTATGTACGAAGTAGGTTTTAACATTTCTGGCATTCCTGGACTCCCTTGTGGACCTACATATCTTATTACTATAACATTTCCAGATTTAATTTTATTCTTTAATATTGCCTTATTTGCTTCAAGTTCTGAATCAAATACTTTAGCAGTACCCTTAAAGCAGTGTCCTTCTTTACCAGAAATTTTAGCTACTGCACCATTAGGAGCAATATTACCATATAATATACGAATATGTCCTTTCTTTTGTATCGGTTTGTATAATGTTGAAATGACTTTTTGATTGTCAAAAGATATATTTGGTATACATTCTAAATTTTCTTTTATTTGTTTTCCTGTTACTGTTAAACAGTCACCATTTAGTAAGCCTTCATTTAGTAAGTATTTCATTAGAATTGGAGTACCTCCAATTTTTTCTATATCTTCCATCAAATACTTCCCACTTGGTTTTAGATTACCTATCATTGGAACTTTTTCAGCGAGCTCTTTGATATTATCAATATTAAATTTTATATTAGCTGTTTTACAAATAGCTAAGACATGTAGTACTAAGTTAGTAGAACCGCCTAAAGCCATGGAAACTGTAATTGCATTTGTAATAGAGCTTTTATTAATTATTTGTTTTGGAGTTATTTGTTTTTTTAACAGCTCTTTTATATAAAAACCTATTTTATCACACTCATATGTTTTATTTAGATTACTAGCTAAACAAGAAGATGAAAAAGGTAAAGTCATTCCTAATGCTTCTAAAAAAGTTGAAAGGGTATTAGCAGTATACATTCCACCACAAGCTCCAGGCCCTGGACAAGATTTTTTTATAATGTTTTGGTATTCTGAATTTGATATTTTTCCTATCTTTTTTTTTCCTAATGCCTCAAAAGCTGATACTATATTTAATTTTTTATCTTTATATTTTCCAGATTCTATACTACCCCCATAAATTATTATGCTGGGTCTTCCAGTTCTTATTATACCCATTAACACTCCTGGTATGTTTTTATCGCATCCTGGTATTCCAATTATTCCATCATAATGTTGAGCTTTTACTACACTTTCAATACTATCTGCTATTATTTCTCTAGAAGGTAATGAGTATTTCATACCTGGTGTTCCCATTGTCATTCCATCACTTACTCCTATCGTATTAAACTGATACCCAATCATATCATTTTTATTTATTGATTTTTTTGTTTGTTTAGATAAAATATTCAAATGCATATTACATGGATTTCCCTCATACCAATTGCTTACTATTCCTATTTGAGGTTTATTTAAATCTTTTGAGTTTAGCCCTGTAGCATAGAGCATAGCTCTTGAGGCTGGTAAATATTCATCATTAGTTAGTGTATAACTATATCTATTATAGACTATATTTTCTACCATACATATGTATACTACAGTAGTATTTTTTACTCACTTAGTATTTTTAGTAAGCTTTTATTTGTAGGTATATTTATTTTGTCCTTTGACTTAGTTTTGTTGAACTTACCCTGTAACTTATAAAATTTGTGAAAAAAATATATTGTGAAACAACAACCTATTTTTTATATAAAAGATTTTGGTTGCACAGATTTTCTCGGTTTATGGAACATACAAAAACAAATTTTAAATCTAAAAATTAAATTTCTTAATAAAAAATATAATTTTCTTCTTGTTTTGGAACATAATAATGTTTATACCTTTGGTACTAGTACTAAATGTTCTAATTTCTTTAGGTTTTCTAACAATAAAACATTTAAAAAAATAAAAATATTCAAAGTAGATCGAGGTGGAAAAGTTACTTCTCATGGGCCAGGACAACTTGTTATTTATTTTATTTTAGACTTATTTTTATTTAATTATGATTTTAATCTTTATTTACGTTTTCTTGAAAATATTATTATAATTACTCTTTTAAAAAATCAAATATTTGCTTTTAGAATAATTAATAAATCTGGAATTTGGGTTAGAAATTATAATTTGTTTTATAAGATCGGCTTTATTGGTATTAAAATAATAAACTATATAACTAAGCATGGATTAGCTTTAAATATTAATCCTGATTTAAATATATTTTTTTCAATTTTGACTTGTGGTATTAATAATAAGAACTATTGTGTTACTTCTATCGAAAAAGAAACTGAAAAAAGTATAAAGAAAAAAAGTTTTAAAAAAAACCTAAAAAATGAGCTATGTTTTTTTTTTAATTTTCTTAAATTTTAAAGAACAATTTATAAATTCTTCTATATTTTTAAAAATCATTTCTTCTTTGTTAGCTAATAATTTAATTTTAAGTATTTTGTTTTTCTTTTCTTTTTTTCCAAGTAAAAAAACTATGCTTAGTTTTCTTTTTAATGCATATTTAATTTGTTTTTTTATTTTAATTTTCTTTGGATATAGAAAGGCAGATATACCATAGGTTATTAACTTTTTAATTAATTTGGTAGAATAGAATGCTTCTTTATCTCCAAAATTAATAAACATGATAGTATCTAATCTATCTTTTGTTTTTCTTTTCAATATTTTTTTTTTATATAATATATTATATATTCGATCTAATCCAAAAGATACACCTATTCCAGATAAGTTATCGTTTAATTTAAAGCTATTAATTAGTTTTTTATATCTTCCACCACCTGCTAAGGAAAGTTTTTCTTCTTTATAAAAAATTTCAAAGATTATTCCAGAATAATAATTGATTCCTCTTGCTAATGTTGGACTAAAAGTAAGCTTACTAGAATCTAGATTTATTTTTTTTGAAAGCTTATAAAGCCTTTTTAAATTTTTTATTTCTGAGATAGATTTTATATTTAAAATTTTCGTTAAAGACTTTATATTTTTTTTAAATGTATTTTTTATTGTAAAAAAAAACTTAAATATTTTGATTTTTTCCTTCTTACAACCTAACTTTAAAATAGAACTTAATGTTTGTTTTTCATTTATTTTTGGATATTTATCTAATATTATACTGAATTTCTTAAATTTCTTTTCAAGACCTAAGTAAGATGCTACTTCTTTTAAGATTTTTATACTATTAAATTTTATCTCAATTTTTAATTTTAGGTCTTTAAATATCTTATCACAAAGTAAAATTATTTCAAGTTCTTGCCAAAAAGACTTCTGGCCTATAATATCTGCATCGCATTGATAAAATTCTCTAAATCTTCCATTTTGTGGTTTCTCAGCTCGCCATACTTTTTGTATTTGATATCTTTTAAAAGGTAATAATGTTTTTGATAAATTCATTTTTATATGGCGTACTAAAGGTACAGTTAAATCATATATTAAAGCATTTTTTTTTAGTCCTAAATCTACTGAATTAATAACGTTAAAAAGCATTTTATGATTCTCTTTTTCATATACTTTCTTTAAAATTGATATTTTTTCTATTGAACTTGTCTCTAAAGGAGAAAATCCAAATAATTTAAAATTCTTTATAATTATATTAATTAAGAACTTTCTTTTTATTATTTCTTTGTTTGTAAAGTCTCTAGTGCCTTTAGGTAATTTTATATTTAACATTTTTATTTAAATTTTATGATCAATTTAAACAAGAAAGAATATTTTCTTACAAGTAAAATGATTTATACAAATCTTGAAAAAGAATATAATTATAAGAAAAATGATACTATAATTTACAAAAAATGGGAAAAAAATAAAGATTTTGCTTCTTTTCCTGATAATCGTCTATCATATGTCGTAATTATGCCACCACCGAATATTACTGGAGACCTTCACGTTGGACATATATTAAATAATACTATACAAGACATTTTAGTAAGAAAGGCAAGATTAGAAGGTTTTAATACTTGTTGGGTACCAGGCCTAGATCATGCCTCAATAGCTACTGAACTTAAACTAATAAATGAATTAAAAAAAAAAGGATGTTCAAAACAAAAGATAGGTTTTAAAAAATTTTTAAATTTAGCTAAGAAATGGAAACTAAAATATAGCAAAAATATCATTGAACAATTAAAAAAAATTGGATGTTCTTGTGATTGGAACAGATTAAAATTTTCTATGGATGCTGAAATATCTAAGTCAGTAAAGAAAATTTTTATAACATTAGCAAATTCTGGTTTTTTGTATAGAAATTATGGAATCGTTAATTGGGATTGTAAAACTCATACTGCTATTTCTAACGAAGAAATTCTTTATAAAACTTGCAGAGTTAAATTATATTATATAAAATATCAAATACAAAATGATACTAAGTATATTATAGCTGCTACAAAAAGACCTGAAACTATATTTGCTGATTCTGCTTTATGTGTTAATCCTAAAGATAAAAGATATGTAAAATTTAGAAATAAAAAAGCCATCGTACCAATATCTTTAAAAGTTATTCCAATAATAGCAGATAATTATATCGATCAAAAATTTGGAACTGGATGTGTAAAAATAACTCCAGCTCATGATTTTAATGATAAATTAATTGCTGAAAGGCATAAGTTAGAGTTTATTAAATTAATTGATAAAAATGGAACACTTAATGAGTATGGATTAAATTTTTCTGGAGAAACTATAAAAGTTGCTAGAAAAAATGTTATATACTGTTTAAAAAAATATAACAATTTACTAAAAGTAGAACAATATCATTCGCAAATTGGTTTTTCAGAAAGATCTAATACAGAAGTAGAACAATTATTATCCACTCAATGGTTTGTAAAAATGAATTTCTTTGCTAAAAAAGCTTTAAATAATATACACAAAAATGATTTCATCAAATTATATCCTCAAAGCATTAAAAAAAAAATAAAAGATTGGTTTGTAAATCTTAAAGATTGGAATATTTCAAGACAATTATGGTGGGGACATAGAATACCAAAATTTTATAAAAAAGATTCTGATATTGAAGTATTAGATACATGGTTTTCAGCCTGTATATGGCCAGTAGTCGTTTTTAATGGAATAGAACAAATAAATAATTCTGAATTACAATATTATTATCCAACGACAGTATTAGTTACTGGAAAAGACATTTTATTTTTTTGGGTAATAAGGATGATTCTTGCTGGTCTTTTTTTTCTTCAAAAAAAACCTTTTAAAAATATTTATTTTCATGGTTTGGTAAAAGATAAGAATCTGCTAAAGATGTCGAAATCTCTTGGGAATTCCCCAAATCTAAAAAAAATTCTTAATGAATATGGAGCTGATACGGTAAGAAGTGGAATTTTAATAATGGCACATTTTGAAAATGATATTGTCTTTGACAAGAAAGTTTTTTTTAAAGCTCACAATATTAAGAATAAACTTTGGAATGCATTGAAATTAATTGCAAAATTTAAATTGAACAAAAGGAATCAAAGAAACGTTGAATTAAATAACTATATATTTTTGTGGATAGAAAATAAATTTAATATATTAATTATTTTAATCAATAAACTCTTTGAAAGATTTAAACTTAGTAAAGTATTCATTTTGATTAATAACTTTTTTAAAAAACATTTTTGTTCTATTTTTTTAGAAATTCTTAAGAAGGCTAATTTGTATGTTTTAAATTATTTATTTATAACTAAATTATATAATTTCTTTAGAAATATCTTGATCATGTATCATCCTTTTATTCCATTTATAACAGAATATATCTGGACATTTTTCCCAACCAATTCTACAAATTTCAAAAAATCTTCTCTTATTCATGAAAAATGGCCTTCTACCAAAAAGGTAAACATAGAACTTCTTAAAGAGTTTCAATTAATTTATAAGATAATTTTACAAATCAGAAAATTTAGATTATATTATAATTTTTCTAAACAAATTACAATATATATTTCTAAAACAAATTATATAAATAAAAAAACAATTAAAGATATATTGATATTATTAGGAAATATAAAAACTATAAGAGTCTTAGATAAAATTACAGGATATACTAACAATACTAAAAATTATATGTTTGTTTCAGATAATGAAATATATATAATTAAAAAACACATTACAAAGAAAAATAAAAGAAATAGTTTTGATAACCTAACAAGTAAAATATCCTATTATAAAATCTTTTTAAAGCAAATAAATTCAAAATTAACAAATGATAAATTTTTAAATAATGTACCAGAAAAGATACTAAAGTTGGAAAAACAAAAGAGAATTGATTGTATAAATAAGATTAAATTCTTAAATAAAATATTAAAGTAAATGTGTTGCTTAAAGTAAAAATCTCTAAGTTACATATAATAACTATCCTTTTATGATAAAAAATTTTTTCTTATTAAAATCTATTATAGATGTAATATCTAGAAATGATGGAGAAGAAATTACTTTATTAAATTTCTATAAAAAAAAAAACAGAATTTATGATTACTTTGTAATTTGTAATGGAAAGTCAAAGAAACATGTTTATTATATTTATCAAAATTTAAAATTAGAGAAAAATCCTAATAAGGTTGAAGGGCTTGAAACAAGTCAATGGATTTTGATTGATTATATAAATATCATTGTACATATTTTTTTAAAAGAAATGAGAGTTTCTTATAATATTGATAACATCTAAATAGTAATTATAAACAATAGACCACAAAGATAGATTTTTTTTCAACTATTATCACAACAGAAAATAAAAGAAACTTTTATGATACATAAACATAAATATCTCAAATATATGATTCTAATTATAAGTAAGTATTGTTGGGCGATAAGCGAATATTTCACTTAATTTACTTTTATTATTCCAAATATAATTCTCATTAAAGCACTTTTTAAAACAAGTAAAATATTAACACAACCAAATGACTTTATTAGCTAAATAACTTGTAAAAAAAGATTTATAAACAAGATTTGGGCCAAGACATTAATTTTTTTATATTCTTTCTTTAACTTTAATTTAACTTTCATAAAATATGAATTTTGTAATAGATAGTAAATATTTTTTTCAAAATTTAAAAGCAATTTATAGCGTTCTTAGTAAAAGTAATAATATTAATATTTTAACTTGTTTTATTTTAAATCTTACAAATGGATTCTTAAAGATTAAAGCTTCAGATTTATATCTTTGTATTAAAATTACATTAAAGGTAGTATCAAAAAGGAATGGAAAAGCAGCTGTACCAGCAAAATTATTACTAGAAATTTTAAAACAACTACCTGAACAACCAATAAAAATTAAAAAAATAAATTATAACCAACTTAGAATTTCTTGTTTGAAAGGAAACTATGAGCTTGGTGTTTTAGACCATAAATTATTTCCAAAACATAAGAAAATAAAGAATCCTAAATATTGTATGCTCAAAAAAGATACAATTTTAAATATTATAAATAATACTTTATTTGCTGTCGGAAATGAAGAACTTAGACCAGTTCTGAATGGAGTATGCTTTAACATAAAAAAACAAAAAGGTAGTTTCGTTGCAACTAATGCGAAAATCTTAGCTAAATATTTTCTTAATAATCTAAAAAATAAAGATAAAATTCAATTTATCTTGCCAAAAAAAACATTACTAATATTAAAAAAAATTTTTCTTAATAATCTAAAAAATAAAGAACAAAATAAATATATTAAAATACAGTATAATAAATACAATACTTGGTTTAAAGTCAGTAATAAAGTACTTATTAGTTCATTAATTAAAGGAGATGTTCCAAATTATGATTCAATTATTCCAAAATATAAAATAAAGAATAAATTAATTATAAATGTACAATATTTACTGAAAGCTATTAAAAGAATAAATTTATTTTCTAACCCCAAAGATAATAGAATAACTTTTAGTTTTTCTTTAAAACAAAATATAATTTTTGCTGAAAATAACGAATTAACTAATAAAGGTTTTGAAGAATTAATATGTGAATATAGTGGTGAAAATTTAGAAATTAGTTTCAATTCTAAAGATTTACTTGAAGGTTTAAGTAATTTAACCTGCAAAGATATAGAAATTAAATTTCAAGATAAATATACTCCGGCAATAATACAACCAATATTTTCTTTGAAACAAGAAAAAATATTAAGAATAATAATACCTTTAACATAAATAAGAATGAAGATCTCATTTAAATATTTAAAGAAATTTTTATATAATAAACCCAAGATCAACAGAATCATATTATTTATTTCAAAACTTGGTGTAGAAGTTGCTAAAGTTTCTGAAGTCTTTTATAAGTTGAAAGATAAAAGAACAATTATAGATTACATAATAAATATCAAGTTACCTCAAAATAAATATTATTTAATGAACCCTTATAGGCTAGGTAAAGAATTAAATCTAAAATTAACTTTAAATAAGTTTAGGATAGTTAATAAAAAAAATCTATTAAACGCTTCATACCGTGTGCTAAGAATTTATCCAGTTTTATTAAAAAATTTGAAAATAGTATCTTCACCAGTTTGGTTAAAAATATACTTGAATAGTTTAGGTTATCAAACTGTTAATTCTTTAATAGATCTCATGTCTTTTTTTCAACATGAGTTTGGTGTTAATTTTCTCATTTTAGATGGTGATAAATGTGATAACTTTCTAAAAAGTAATATGGAAATATTAGATGTTAAGCAATTTATAAAAATTAAACTTAATAATAAGAGAATTATGATAAATAATACAAATGTTCTTTTTTCTAATAGATCTGTTCCAGTTAGTATCTTTGGCATTTTTAATAAAAAACAATTCATTCTTAATAAAAGAACAAAAAGGATAATTCTGTTAGCTTATATTTTTTCACCAAGAAAACTTTACAACCTTTATGAATTTTATAACAATAAAAATTTTAATTTTCAACATAATGACTTTAATAGTAATTTTTATAACAAAGTTTCTAACCCAGATCCATTCTTTATAAAACAAATAATAATATATGCTAGAAAATTAATAAAGAGATTAAATCATTGTAAAATTTATCATTATGATAAAATAAAATTAAGTGTAAATTTAAATGTTTGTTTAAAAAAGACTATTATTTCTTTAAGGCTATATAATTTATACCAAAGAATTGGGGTACGAATATCATCTAGAAAAATAGAATATATTTTATTTTGTCTTGAATTTAAAATTGTTAATTTTGAAAATAATTGTTTGAAATTTTTAGTTCCGTTATATAGAACAGATCTGAATATAGAAGCAGACTTAATTGGTGAAATACTCAGAATCTATGGTTCGGATACTATCTATTTGAAAAATGATATGAAGTATGAATCAAACAGAACAAGTGATAGAAATCATTATAATACATATATAGAAAAAAGGATATATCATTTTCTTATAAGCAATGGCTATAATGAAGTAATAAATATATCCTTAATAGATAACCCAAAAGATAATTTAAAATACAAAAATACTGTTAAAATTATAAATACTAATAATAAAAATTTAACTTGTTTAAGATATACAATTCTATTTGGTCTTCTACAAAATCTTTTTTATAATCTTAATAGAAATATTTTCTTTAAAATTAATGATATTAAATTATTTGAATTAGGTAAAATTTACAGAAAAACTAAAGGAGAAAAAGAAATAAAGAAGTTAGGATTCATTTCTTATAAAAAAGAAAAATATACAAATAATAATAATAACTTGTTTTTGATAAAAGGTCTAACCGAAAAAATTCTAAGAATTTATGGGCTCAAATTAACTAAACAAAAAAGTTACTTATCAAAAGATTTCTTTGCAGATAGATCATTAAATATTTTCTATAAAAACAAAAAAATTTGTAAACTTGGAAAAATTAATACAAATTTTTTGAATAACTTTCAAATTAAAGGACAAGTTTTTTATTCAGAAATTAATTTGAGCAGATTAGAAAAATATTCACAAAACAAAGATATCGTTTATAAAAAAATTTCTAAATTTCCGTGTGTAAGTCGTGATATATCTTTAATAATAAATGCAGAATTTTGTTTTAATGATATAAAATCAATAATTAAACGAGAATATCGAAAGATTATTAAAGATATAATATTGTTAGAAGAATATCTTAAGAAAAAAGAGACTAAAAATGTTATATATTATACTATTAGAATTGTTTTTCAACATCTAAAAAAGACTTTTACTGCTAAATTAGTTAATTTACAAGTATACAATATAAAAGAACAAATAAAACAAAAATTTAAAGCTGTAATAAGGTAATTCCAAAATTATATTACCAAACAAAATAACATTCCAAAACTAGGATTAATTAAATGAATCTTGAAAAAGATCTAATTAATAAAAACGGTCATTCTAATATAGAAAGAAAAAAAAAAGATAAGAAAACACTAGTTTTAAAATCAAAAGAAATAATAAAACTACTCAATTTATATAGTTCTACTATCAATAAACTTAAAAACCAAGATATTAAAACATGTAGGATCTTAAAAATAAAGAATAAAAGAATATTAATTGATATAGGATTTAAGTACGACTGTATATTATCTAGAAATGAATTAAAAACTATAGAATTACAAAATAGAGAATTAAAAACTATAAAACTTGTACCTAAGGTTAATCAATTAATAGATGTTCTTGTTGAAAAATTAGATTATAAGGGTAAATGTTTTTTATCATACCTAAAAGCCAAGAAAATGAAATCATGGAATCGAGTTAATGAAGCTTATAAAAATAATGAGCTTGTAACATTTCTAGTCTTAGCAAGAACTAAAGGCGGTTTAATTGTATCTTTATATAATATAGAATGTTTTTTACCTGGTTCACAAGTAGAATATAAAAAAGTAACAAATTTTGATTATTATGTAGGCCACATTTTGGATGGCAAGATAGTAAAAATAAATAAAACTACTAAAAATATAGTAGTATCTCATAAAATAATATTAGACAAAATAAATTTAAAAAAAAAAAAACGTATAGTTTTAAAATTAACTAAAGGGATAATAGTAGAAGGTATAGTTAAGAATATAACTAATTATGGTTGTTTCATTGCCTTAGGTAGAGGTTTAGATGGTTTATGTCATATATCAGATATAAGTTTTAAACGTATTAGACATCCAGTCGAAATAATAAATTTAGGAGAAACAAGAAAATTCTTAGTCTTGTACGTAGATATCTTAAGAAAAAGAGTACAATTAGGACTTAAGCAACTTTTTATTGATGATTGTAAGTTTTTTAGAAGAAAAGTCTTTTTTGCTGGAAATATTATAAAAGGAAAAATTAAATATTTACGTAAATTTGGAATTTTAGTAGAAATATATCCATCTTTTGATGGTTTGTTACATAAAAAAGAGGTTTTTAAATTGTTTTATAAATTTTACAAGAATGTATTTATAAATTTTAGAAATCATTTTAGTTCTGTATTTCTTGATGGCAATGTAATAAATATTTTAATATTAGAATCAAAATTTAAAAGAAACAAGATTTATTTGAGTTTTAAAGTTCTTTTACATTCATAATATAATACTAATGTTTTGATTCGTGAGATTTAGTATAGTTAGTATAGTTAGACATTAATTCTAAAAAATCATCATTATTAGATGTCTTAAAAAGATTTTCTCTAATGCACTTAATAACATCTGAAGGAGAGCGATAAATTAAAAACAGTTTACTTTTTATAAATACAATCTTTTCTAAAGTCTTTAAATCAATTAATAAATTATCTTTCCGAGTACTAGATTTTAACAAGTTAATAGCAGGAAATATTCTTTTATTAGCTATTTTTCTATCTAATTGTAGTTCAAAATTACCTGTTCCTTTAAACTCTTCAAAAATTATTTCATCCATTTTGGAACCTGTTTCTATTATTGCAGTAGCTAATATTGATAATGAGCCACCACCTTCAATGTTTCTAGCAGCACCAAAAAATTTTTTTGGTTTATGTAATGCTTTAGCTTCTACCCCACCTGATAAAACCTTTCCAGAAGATGGAGTAAGTGTGTTGTAAGCCCTTGCTAATCTGGTAATGGAATCTAATAATAACACAACATCATGTCCACCTTCAACTAATCTTTTAGATTTCTTTAAGACTAAATTAGCAATTTTTACATGTTTTTGATAAGTTTCATCAAAAGTTGAAGAGATAACTTCACATTTAACATCTCTTTTAATATCAGTTACTTCTTCAGGTCTTTCATCTATTAGAAGGATTATTAAATATATTTCTGGGTGATTAAATGATATAGTATTCGCTATCTCTTTCAATAAAGTTGTCTTTCCTGTTTTTGGAGGCGCAACTATCATTCCTCTCTGGCCTTTACCAATAGGTACAAACATATCTATTATTCTAGTTGAGTATGTACTGAATAGTCCAGAAATTTTTAATTTTTCATTAGGATACCAAGGAGTTAAAATCTTAAAAGATACTCTATTAATTAGTAAAAACGGGTTTCTTCCATTTATACGAAATATTTTTTTCAAAGAGAAATATCTTTCACATTTTTTAGGATATCTTATACTTCCTTTAAGTGTATCACCAGTTTTTAGACAAAATGACTTAATTTGAGTATTACTTATATAGATATCATCACTGGAAGAAAGATAGTTAAATTTAGATGATCTTAAGAAGCCAAATTTGTTATTTATTATTTCTAATACACCTTCACATATTAAAAATCTTCTTTTAATTATATTTTTTTTAAAAACAAGTTTTTCAGAATTATTGAACCAATTCAATCTATTTATAGATGGTTTTTGTACATGAAATAATTCATATTATATTTATTATTATTTGTTCTTAACAAGTTTTTAGCATTAATTTCATATATTTTCAATTGTTTATATTCTTAAAAACATATTTTTAGATATTTAAATATGATTATAAGATGAATATAAAGACTTTAAAAAAACTAAAACAAATAAAAATAGAAATTAAAAATTTGCTTGATAAAAATTTGCTTGAATATTATTTCGATAGAATAGATATAATAACTGACAAAAAAGAAAAATCTAAAAATGATGAGAAATTAATATCACTTTTTCAAAAATATAAAAGATATAATGAAATACTATATTTATTTAATAAATATAAAACAAATAATAAAGAAATTTTCGATTTAACTTATCTAGCATATAAGTCAAATGATGTAAAATTAATAAAATCTATAACTTCTGAAATAACTGTTTTAAGAAAAAAAAACACTGTTTTAAAAAACAAAATAAAAGCTGAATTTTCTGAAAAAGAAATAAAAAGAGAATCAGTGGAAAACAAAGTAGTTAAGGAAATAAATAGTGCAATAATAGAATTAAGAGCTGGAACAGGGGGGAATGAAGCATGTATATTCGTTGAAGAAATTTTTAGAATGTATAGTATGTATATTAAAGAACTTTCATGGAAAGTTAAAATCTTAAATTCTACTTATAGTAATTATCAAGGTTATAAAGAACTAATATTTAAAATTTCTGGTAATAACGTATACAATATATTAAAATATGAATCTGGAGTACATCGCGTACAAAGAATTCCTAAAACTGAATCACAAGGAAGACTACATACTTCAGCTATTACTGTGGCAGTATTACCCAAACTAAAAAAAAAAATGAATATTTCACTGAATCAAGAAGAAATAAAAAGAGAATCTTTTAGATCAAGAGGAGCAGGTGGACAAAATGTTAATAAGACTGAAACTGCAATTCGATTAACTCATTTGCCTACAGGTCTTATTGCAGAATGCCAAGCAGAACGTTCACAGCACAAAAACTTGAAACAAGCGCTAAAAATTTTAAAAGATAGAATTTTTAATTTAAAAGTTAAAAAACAACTAGAAAAAATTCATTCTAAAAGAAAGTTATTCTTCTCATCTGGAGATAGATCAGAAAAAATTAGAACTTATAATTTTCATAAAGGCAGGGTAACAGATCACAGAATCAATAAATCTTTTTATAACTTAGAAGAATTTATGAATGGTAAAATAGAGAACCTTTTAAATAATTTAAAAAAAAAACTAAGATAGAAATAATCACTTTAAGAAATGTTATAAAATTTTTCTTGGTGTTTTACACATTAAATCTATTCCATATTTATTTTTTGGAAAAGCTATAAAATTTTTTATGTCCTTTTCTAAAGTTAAAATTGACATAAGTCTTTCTATACCGAAAGCTATTCCACCATGCGGTGGTGTTCCAAATTCTAAAGCTTCTAAAAAAAAACCAAATTCAACTTTAATTTTTTGTTTGCTATATCCTAGAAGGCTAAAAATTTTTTTTTGTAAATCTTTTTTATTAATTCTTATTGAACCTCCGCCAATTTCTATACCATTAATTATTAAATCATAAGATTGAGATTTTACAATTTCTGGTTTGGTTTTTAAATACTTTATATGTTCTGGTATTGGCGCTGTAAAAGGATGATGAACACTCTTTAATTTATTATTTACTTTTTTAAATAAAGGAAATTTTGTTATCCATAATGGAGAAATTTTTTTTTTTAGTTTGGGTCTTAAAGTCTTATATATTGTTTTTCTAAGTTTTCCTAATTTCAAAAAATTTTGATCAAAAAATATTACTATGATATCTTTTTTACTAGCTTTAACCAATTTTTTTATATTATTTTTTATTTTTTTTGTTATGTTATATTTTGCTTTATTCACTATATTATTACTTATAAATACTATATCTTTGATTTTAATATCATTTGTTTTTACGGTTTTAATTAAAGATTTGTAAACGTTATTATTATTTTTGAAAAAATAAAAAGGAATTTTTATCGCTATTGTTTCTTTTTTTTGTTTAACTATATTTATCTTATCATTAAAAACTAATTTAGTTATATTTGTAAATTTTAAACTGTATCTAGTATCTGGTTTATCTGTTCCATATTTTTCAATTGCTTCTTTATAAGTTATTCTTTTAATCCTTTTTATATTTTCTCCGTTCAATTTTTTAATCAATATGATTATTAATCTTTCGAATATTTTTAATATTTCATCAGAATTAATAAAAGACATTTCACAATCTAATTGAGTGAATTCTATTTGTCTATTCCTTCGAAAATCTTCATCTCTGAAACACTTAGCAAATTGAAAATACTTATCAAAGCCTCCTATCATTAGAAGTTGTTTAAATATCTGAGGAGATTGAGATAAAGAATAAGAATATTTTTGATCAAATCTATATTTAACAGTAAAGTTTCTTGCTCCTTCTGAAGTAGGAACACTTAGAATTGGCGTATCAATCTCTAGAAATGAGCAATTTAATAAATATTTTCTAATTTCTATATAAGTTTTATTCCGCATTATAATATTGTTAGTTAATAACTCACTACGCAAATCTAAATAACGATATTTTAATCTAATAGATTCATTATTTTTCTTATTAGCTATTATTATTGGAATTTTTTTAGAATCATTTAAAACTTTTATCTTATTAACTAATACTTCGATTTTTCCTGTATAAAGATTCTCATTTATTTTGGATCTTTCCAAAACAGTTCCTTTTATTGTAATTATACTTTCATTACTTATAACAGAAGTATTATAAATTTGATTATTAATTTTTAGTTGAGTAATACCAAATCTATCTCTTAAATCCAAAAAACTAAAATATCCAAAATTTCTTATATTATGAATCCAACCAGATAGAATAACATATTGTCCGATGTTGTTTGTATTTAATTCACCACAAGTATGAGTTCTATATTTTATAATATTCATATATAGTAATATGATTATGAAATATGCTAAAAAATTAGGACAGAATTTTTTAATTGACAATAATATAGCAAAAAAAATAGTTAATGCACTTTACTATAAAAAAAATAAAAAATCACTAAATGTTCTTGAAGTAGGAGCAGGAAATGGGATATTAACCAAATATTTATTAAAATCAAAGTTATTGCTAATTGAACTAGATACTTTATATGTGAATATATTAAGAGCAAAATTTCCTTCTTTAAAAGAAAGAATAATAAATCTTGATATTATCAAATTTAATCCGTTACATTTTAATTTAACAAATTTTATATTACTCGGAAATTTTCCATATAGTGTATCATCACAGATTTTATTTTATTTATTAAAATATAAAGAGTTTATAACTGAATGTGTAGGTATGTTTCCTAAAAAAGTAGCAGACAGAATAGTAAATAAAAAGAAAAGAAAAAAAAATATCAGTGTATTAACTATTTTGATAAAAACTTATTTCCAAACTAAATATTTATTTACAGTAAGTAATTCAGTTTTTAGCCCACAACCAAAAATTAAATCATCTGTTATAAAAATAAAAAGAAAAAAAAATATATCTATAAATTATATAATACTTAAGAAAATAGTAAAAACAGCTTTTAGCCAAAGGAGAAAACAAATAAAAAATTCTTTAAACAAAATATTATTTGATAATGAATTTCTTAGTAATCCAATTTTTAATAAAAGGGTTGAGCAATTATCAATAGTAGATTTTACTAATATTAGTAGACAAGTAATTAAATTTGAATAAATTATATCAAAAATAAGTTTCTGAAACTATAAAGAATATATATTCTTTCTTCTTTTTAGTCTTTTCTTTTCAGACTAGCGGGGTAGAGCAGATGGTAGCTCGTCGGGCTCATAACCCGAAGCGCACAGGTTCAAGTCCTGTCCCCGCAATACTATATAATTTAATTTTACAATATATAGAATATTGAACTTATAAGAAACAAATAAACTGCAACATGGTTAAGACATTTAAAGAATACCAAAACTTAAAAATGGATGAAATTTCAACAGAAATCAAAATATTTTGGTCTGAAAAAAATATATTTAAGAAATGTTTCTCAAGAGATTATAAGAATAATGTAGTTTTTTATGAAGGTCCTCCGTCGATCAATGGAATCCCTGGTCTACATCATTTATTTTCTAGATCTATTAAAGATATTTTCTGTAGATACTTTACTTTAAAAAATAATAAAGTAAATAGAATTGCTGGTTGGGATACTCATGGTTTACCAGTAGAATTAGTTCTAGAAAAAGAACTTGGTATATCAAAAGACGAAATAAAACAAAAAATTGGAATAAAAACATTTAATAAAAAATGTAAAAAGTTAGTTATAAAAAATTTGAAAAGCTGGAAAGAATTAAGTAATAATATTGGATATTGGTTGGACTTTAACAAGGCATATTTCACTTATGATGCAAAATATATAGAAACCGTTTGGTGGTTATTAAAAAAAATTTATTTAAAACAAAATCTTTATAAAGATTTTAAAATACAACCTTATTCGCCATTAGCAGGTACTGGGTTAAGTATACATGAATTAAATTATCCTGGTTGTTATAAAAAACTAAATACCACCACAGTAGTAGTTAAATTCAAAATGAAAAAACCAAATCTCTATAAAAAATTTTCTGAGATTAAAGATGATATCTATATATTATCTTGGACGACTACTCCTTGGACTTTACCTTCTAATACAGCATTAGCTATTGGTAAAAATATTTCTTATGTATTAATAAATACTTATAATCCTTTAACATTAGAAAGAATTAATATTATTATTTCTGAAAAAAGTTTAACTAATAATTTAGACATTAGGTTGTTTTTAAAAACTAAAAAAAAAATTGATTTATTTAAAAAAAAAAGTAAAAAGATTCCATATAGAATAATAAAAAAATTTAAAGGTAAAGTATTATTGAATACAGCTTATGAACAACTTATTCGTTGGAAAAAACCTGATAAAAGTCAATGTTTGGAAAACGCTTTTAAAATTATAGCTGGCGACTTCGTCAGTCAATATGACGGAACAGGCATTGTGCATATTTCGCCAACTTTTGGAGAAAAAGATTTTGAATTGGCCAAAACAAATAATATACCTTTGATGATGATAAAAGGTAAAAAGAATAAGTTAATTCCTTTAGTAGATAAAAAAGGAAGATTTATAAAAAATTTACATCCATTATTTAGTGGACAATTTCTTAAGAAAGAGTATTCAAAGAAAACTAAGAAATCTGAAATATCTACAGATATAAAACTAGCTTTATATTTAAAAACAAAAGATAAAATTTTTAACATTGGAAAAAATATTCATTCTTATCCACATTGTTGGAGAACTCAAGCTCCAATATTATATTATCCTATTAATTCGTGGTTTATTAAAACTACAAGCTATAAAAAAAAATTAATTAAATTAAATCAATTAATAAATTGGATACCTATCAAGACTGGTCTCAAACGATTTGAAAATTGGTTAAAGTCCTTAAAAGATTGGAATATATCTAGAACTAGATATTGGGGAATACCTTTACCAATTTGGCGTTCTAATAAAGAAGATGAAGAAAAAGTAATAGGTTCGATTGAAGAATTGATCAATGAAATAGATAAATCAGTTTATGCAGGATATATGAAAAAAAATCCATTTAAAAAATTTATAATTGGAAATATGAGCACTAAAAATTATTCTAAAATAGACCTTCATAAACATAATTTAGATAAAGTAATCTTAGTGTCTAAAACCAATGAACCATTAAGAAGAGAACCAGAAATTCTTGATGTATGGTTTGATTCTGGTGCTATGCCGTATGCTCAATTCCATTATCCTTTTGAGAATATAAAATTAATCGAAAAGAAAATAAATTTTCCAGCGGACTTTATTTGTGAAGGTGTAGATCAGACTAGGGGCTGGTTTTTTACTTTACACATTATTGCTACTATCATTTACAATTCGGTTGCTTTTAAAACTGCAATTTCAAATGGTTTTATTTTAGATAAATTAGGTAAAAAAATGTCTAAAAATATTGGAAACACCATTAATCCAGTACAACTTTTTCAACGATATGGGGCTGATCCAATTAGATGGTATCTAATTTCTAATTCTAAACATTGGAAAAACATTAAATTTAATGAAAATTGTATTAAAAAGAGAACTTACAAATTTTTCTTAACTTTATTTCATTCATATTCCTTTTTTTCATTATATGCTAATCTAGATAATTTCGTTCCAAATAATGAAAAATTAATAATTAACAAATTATCTCTATTAGAAATATGGATTATTTCGAAATTAAATTCTTTAATAAAAGATACTTCTAGATTTTATCAAAAATATAATCTTTTTCAAGTAGCAAAAAAAATAGAAAAATTTGTAATTTTTGATTTGAGTAATTGGTATATTCGTCTTTCTAGAAGAAAATATTGGAAAAATGATTATAATGAAGACAAAATTAACGCTTATCAAACTCTTTATATATGCTTAATTAATATTTTTAAAATATCATCACCTATTGCACCTTTTTTTATGGATTATTTTTATAAGAATCTTAATCAAATTAATAAAAAAATTGAAAGTGTACACTTAGAACAATTTCCAACTTATAACGAAAAAGTTATAGATCTATCAATAGAAAATGGAATGAAATTAGCACAATATATTACTTCCAAAATATTAGCTATTAGAAAAAAACTAAATATAAAAGTTAGGCATAAATTGAATAAAGCTATTGTAATTATTTTAAACAAGAAAATCTTTAACAATAAGTTATTAGCAACTAAAATATTAACTTTAATTAAAACTGAAGTTAATGTAAATAAAATGAAATTCTCTCATGAGATTAAGACAATTAAGAAAATTGCTAAAATAAATCTGAAACCTAATTATAAAGTATTAGGACCTAAATATAAAAGAGATCTTAGATTAATTCTTAATTATATCAAAAATAAAGAAAGTAACTTATTAGAAAAGAAAAAAATTAATTTAATAATAAATAACAAAAAAATTACTCTTAATCTTAAAGAGTTTCTAGTAGAATATAAATCAAAAACCAACTGGAAATTAAGTATTAATAAAAATTTTATTATTGGAATTGATTCACAATTAACTAAAAAGTTAAAATTAGAAGGTTTATTACGAGATTTTATAAAACAAATTCAAAGTTTAAGAAAACAACAAAAATTTTATGTATCTAAAAGAATAAGAATCTATTTGAACACTGAAGATTCTTTGTTCTTACAAACTATTAAGAAATATTCTAAAAAGATTAAAAATGAAACTTTAGTTAAAAAAATAATTATAAATAAAAAACAAATTTCAGAATATTTTTACCTAAATAAAAGAAAAATATATATACAAATCTTATAAAACAAATTTCAGCAGGGTTATTCATACTCCTCAAGCTGGACTTGAACCAACGACACCCTGATTAACAGTCAGGTGCTCTAACCAACTGAGCTACTGAGGAATATTCCCGAATTAAAAATCTAGCTTACGCTTTAGACTTGTTATTTCTACAAAAGTTTATAATACGTAATTGTAACAACATGTAATTGATTAGATTTTATATCTAAATCTAGAATAAGTTGCAATTTTTAAGTGTTAATTAAGTGTTAAAACAGAACGTATAATTGATTTAGGTAAAACAATATTTCCTATTATTCTCATCTTTTGTTTTCCTATTTTTTGTTTTTCTAAAAGCTTACGTTTTCTTGAAAGATCTCCGCCAGAACATTTATAAGTTACATCTTTTCGTATAGGTTTTATATTCATTCTACAAACTACTTTATTATCTATTGTTGCTTGTATTGGAATTTCAAATTGTTTATTAGGTATTACGCTAGCTAACTTATTACAGATTTTCTTAGCTAAAAGCAATGATTTACTTCTTTCTATAAGAATTGAAAAGGCATCAATTACTCTTCTATTTATTAAAAAGTTTATTTTTACTAAATCAGATTTTTTATAATGAATATTTTCGTAATTGAAATAAGCATATCCTTTTGATAAACTTTTAATACTATCATAAAAATCTATTATTATTTCAGAAAAAGGAATTTCAAAAACCAATACTATTTTAGAAGTACTTAAATATCTTTGATAAAGCAATTTTCCTCTTTTATGAATTACTAAATCTAGAATAGTACCAATAAATTCATATCTTATAAAAATCTTAACTTTCACATAAGGTTCTTCAAAATAGGAAATTTTGTTTTTATCTGGTAAGGATTTAGGAGAATTAATTAATTTAACATCTTTATTCTTTAAAGTAATTTTATATCTTACATTAGGAATAGTAAGAATTACTTGTAAATTGTATTCTTTTTCTAATCTTTCTTTTATAATTTCCATATGCAGTGATCCTAAAAAACCACATCTAAAACCTAAACCAAACGTCTCAGTATTTTCAGGGATAAAGAATAATGAAGAATCGTTTAAATGTAATTTTTCTAAAGAAGTTTTTAAATATTTATATTTATTTGGATTCGTTGGATATATTCCAGCATACACTATTGGTTGTTTTTTTTGAAAAACGTTAAGAGCTTTAGAATTGGGATTTTTAGCATCAGTTAATGTATCTCCTATTTTAATTTCAGATGGATTTTTTATTCCAGGTATTAAGTAACCTACGTTTCCAGTCGAAATTTTGTTTTTAGAAATATTTGTATTCTTTAAAATTCCAATTTCATGAGCATAATATTGTTTTTGGTTAGACAAAAACTTAATTTTTTGTCCTTTATATATTTCACCATTTATTATTCTAAAATATATTTGCACTCCCCTGAATGAATTATATACAGAGTCGAATATTAAAGCTTGCAAATTGTCTTTTTTCTTCCCTAAGGGTGCTGGGATTTTTTGTATTAAGTTAGAAATTACTTCTTTTATACCTATACCTTGTTTTGCACTAATGCACAAGATATCCTGCAGATTACATTTTAATAAGTAGCACATCTCTTGCTTAAGATATTCTAAATTCAGACTAGGTAAATCTATTTTATTTATTATAGGTATTATTCTTTTTTTTGTTTTTACTGCTAAAGAAATTTTCGAGATAGTCTGTGATTGTATTCCTTTGGTAGCATCAACTAATAACAATACACCTTCACAAGCTGAAATAGATCTTTCAACTTCATATGAAAAATCTACATGACCTGGTGTATCTATTAGATTTAAAATATATTTTTTATTTTCAAGAGTATATTCCATCTGAATCGGATGACTTTTAATCGTTATTCCTCTTTTTCTCTCAATTTCAAGGTTATCTAAATATTGGTTTTTTTTTAGTATCTTTTCTCTTGAAATAGTATTAGTATATTCTAAGAATCTATCTGCAAGAGTACTTTTTCCATGATCTATATGAGCTATAATACAAAAATTCCTAATATATTTCATATGAAACGTTAAAATAAACTTAATAAGACTTTCTTAATATAATATTTTATTAAGATTAAAAGATAAATCCAATATACTAAACCAAAAAATCAAAAAATTCTCAATTCCTTCTATTACTTCAGTAATTAATTTATTTATAAAACTTACTTTTTTAGTATTTATGTATTTACAAAAATTTTTCCAATTAAAATTTTTAGCAGACCAAAATGGATTCATGTAATTCTTATCATAATTATAACGATGGGCTATTCTAAAAATTTCTAATGAAAATAAAAGAAACATTTTTTTTTTATCCCGACTCCATAAATTAATATTAGAACACCATTTAAATAATAAATCTATTTTATTTTTTAACCCAAATAATAGTCTCATCCAAACAATAAAATTCTTCTTTAAAGATTTATCAAATAAATCATAATGCTCAATATTATAATATTTATAATAATAATATTTATAGCTCTTATTCGTATCGCATATTTTTAATATATTTATTACTATTAATTTTCTAATTAAGTTTTTTTTAAGTTGTATTTCAATTGGTTTTATATTATAGTTATAAATAGTATTTAAATTTATTCTATATACTATAGATTTAAAATTATTTAGAAAGAAATTTTCATTTTCTGAGATAAAAACAAATATTACATTTTTTCTTGGTGAATATAAAATCTTTAATAACTTCTTATTAGCAGAAATATTTAAATACTCTGACATCCATATTATTACTATTTTATGAGATAATTCATAAGGTTTGATATTTATGATTTTTAAAATATATTCAACTTGAAACAAAGAAATTTTTAAATCTATATTTTCAGAATTTATTTCTTTTTTCCAATTGAATAAACTCGCATAAGGTTTTTTAACTAAAAACTTAATAAATATCTCATCTATTTTGTTTTTCTCTTTTGGCAAAGGATACATAAAAAGAATATCAGGATGAGGCAAAACATTCTGTTTTAAGATATCTTTTTTAAAAAAAAACTTTATAAGTTTTACTCCTAATTTCAAATGACCACATCCTTCTGATCCAAAAATTAAGATACCTGTTGGTAATATATTATATTTAAAACTTTTATATAACAATTTTTCTATTTTAAGATGAGTCATATTTTTAACTGAATATTCACTTTCATTTGCAATTTTGTGACAAATATAGTGCTTTTCAGATAGAATAAGAGAAATTCTAACTATAATGTAACTCTGCAAAACTCTGAAAGTTAAAATATAGTAGTTTATTTTCTTAAATTTACTAAATATTAAACCGTTTTTGTTTTAATGAAATTATTTTGTTAAAAACTAACTTTCTATTATTTTTCTTAGTACTTTTATTATCAAGACAAAAATAACCATTTCTTAAAAATTGATATTTTGTTTTAGAATTAGCATTTCTTAAAAATTGCTCTGCAAAAGCATTTACTTGTATTCTTGATTTTTTATTAATATAATCAGTAAAATTTTTAATTTTTTCAGGACATTTAATGTTAAATAATTTTCCATATAAATTTATTTTAATTGGTAAAGAATATTTTTTAGCTACCCAATGCAAAGTAGCCTTATACTTACTTTTATCTTTGTATATTTTACATAATATATATTTTATACTTCCATTTTTCTTTTTTATTATAGATTTCGCCTTTATTGTAAATGCTGATTTTAATCTTACTTTTTGTCCAATAGATAAACGCCAAAATTTATCTTTTTTATTTTCTATGAAGTCCTTGCTTTCTATGTAAATTTCTTTTGAGAATGGAATATTTCTATCTTTAAATCTTAACCATTTAGTCTCATTTAAATTTTCTATTTTTAAAGTTAAAGGATTAAATACAACCATTACTTGTTCAGCTATCTTAGCTAAGTTTTTTTTTAAATAAAATTCTAATAAATAAATATCAATATTATTTTCTCGTTTTGAAATTCCTATTTCTTTTATAAACTTACAGATAGCATCAGGAGTAAATCCTCTTCTTCTAAGTCCAGAAATGGTAGGTAATCTTGGGTCATCCCAATTCTCTACTATTTGTTTTTCTATTAAAAATTTAATTTTTGTTTTACTCATTATCGAGTAATTTAAATTTAATCTGGAAAACTCGTATTGTTTTGGTAATATATGACCAGAACTTTTAATTTTACTAAGAAACCAATTATATAATGGTTTATTATGTTGAAATTCTAACGTACATAAAGAATGAGATATTTTTTCTAAATAATCATTTTGTCCATGTGCCCAATCGTAAGTTGGATATATGAACCACTTTTTTCCTGTTTTGTAGTGCTTTTTCTTAATTATTCTGTACATAATAGGATCTCTAAGGTTTATATTCGGTGAATTCATATCTATCTTAGCCCGTAATACACATTCACCTTCTTTAAAACAACCATTTTTCATTTTTTTAAATAATTCTAAATTCTCATATATCGACCTCTTTCTATATGGACTTTCTATACCATCTTCATAACTAGATCTTCTTTGTTCTTTAATCTTCTTTTTTGTTTGACTGTCTACAAAAGCTTTACCTTGCAAAATTAATTTTTTAGCTAATTTATAAAGCTCTACAAAATAATCTGAGGCATAAGTTTCTTTACACCATTTAAATCCTAGCCAATTTATATCTTTTTTTATTGCTTTAATAAATTTGGTTTCTTCGTTAATAGGATTAGTATCATCAAAACGTAATATAAAAGGACATTTGTATTTTCTCGCTAATGAATAATTTAAATATATTGATTTCACATGCCCTAAGTGTAAAAAACCATTAGGTTCTGGAGGAAATCTAAATGATAAGTTTTTCTTAGGTAAACCATTTTTAATATCTTTATCAATAATTTTTTCTAAAAAATTTGTTTTAGACATATATTATCACGATCTTATATAGAATAAGAAATTATTTAAGTCTGAGTGAGAGATTCCACTAATCTTTATAGCTTCTCCAATATTTTTTGGTCTAAACTTAGAAAATTTTTCAATAGCTTCTTTAGATAAAGATTTCATTTGATAAAAATTAAAATTTTTAGGAATTCTTAATTTATTTAATTTTGAAATTTTTTTTATGTTTTTTTCTTCTTTTTTTATATAAACTTTATATTTCATATTTATATATACTTTCTTTAATATCTCCTTGTTTAGTTTCTTGTTTTTATTTTCAATTTCTTTCATTTTATTTCTAATATTCAAATAGTTTATACAACTATTAATTTTATTCGTTTGACTTCTTAAGTTGTCTATAATATTATTAGAAATTAATCCTAATTTATATGCTATAGGCATTAATCTTTTCTCTGCGTTATCTTGTCTTAATAAAAGTCTATATTCAGCTCGTGAAGTAAACATTCTATATGGTTCCTGTGTACCTTTATTTATTAAATCATCTATTAAAACGCCAATATATGCTTCATTTCTTTTTAAGATTAACGGTTTTTTTTTCTTAATTTTTAAGTGAGCATTTATGCCAGCGAGTAATCCTTGTGCTGCAGCTTCTTCATATCCAGTAGTTCCATTTATCTGTCCTGCAAAAAAAAGGTTTCTAATTCTTTTGGTTTCTAAATTTTTTTTTAATTGAATTGGATTAAAATAATCATACTCTATTGCATATCCTGGTTTTAAAATTTTAGCTTTTTCAAATCCAGGTATTTTTAGTAAAGCTTTTTCTTGTATATCTATTGGTAAAGAGGTGGAAAAACCATTTATATACATTTCTATATAGTTTGTACCTTCTGGTTCTACAAATATTTGATGCCTAGTCTTAGTAGGAAATCTATATATTTTTTCTTCAATAGATGGACAATATCTTGGCCCTAGACTTTGAACATTTCCATTATATAATGGAGAAAGATAAATATTTTTTCTAATTAATTCATGAACTTGCTTGTTAGTATAAGTGATATAACATATATTTTGTTTACTTTTTGTTTTTTTCTTTAAATATGAAAAATATTCGATTGGAATATCTCCATATTGAGTTTTCATTTTACTATAATTTAAAGATCTAGAATATACTCTTGGTGATGTCCCAGTTTTAAGACGTCCAGAAAAAAATCCCATATTTTCGAGTTTTTTAGTTAATCCTAATATTGGTTTTTCTGATAATCTCCCCCCTTCTGTTTTTTTATTACCAATATAAATTATCCCATTTAGAAATGTACCAGCAGCTAAAATTACTGCCTTGCCAAAGAATTTTTGCCCAATTATAGATTTTACACCGATTATTTTATTATTAATAATTAGAAAGTCTATGATAGTTGCTTTACGAATTTCTAAGTTATTAATTTTTTTTAAAGCAGATTTCCAATTTTTTGAAAATTTTATTCTCTCACATTGAGCTCTTGGACTCCACATGGCAGGCCCTTTAGACTTGTTTAACATTCTAAATTGAATCAAACTTCTGTCAGTTATAATTCCTGAGGCCCCCCCTAAGGCATCTATTTCCTTTATAATTTGGCCTTTGGCAATACCACCCATTGCGGGATTGCAAGACATTTTCGCTATATTATTTGTATTAGTAGTAATTAGCAAAGTATTAGAGCCTAATTTTGCAGATACTGCAGCTGCCTCTGAGCCAGCATGTCCTGCTCCTACTACAATTATATCAAAATACATCTAGATCAATTTTTCTATTATCTTATATTTTATATATTAAAATTATATCTCTTAAGGTACTGAGTGGAATTGAACCACTGTTAAAGATTTTGCAGACCTTTACCTAACCACTCGGCCACAGTACCAAGAATTTTTATAATATTATTAAATAAGAAATTTAGCTATATAAAATTAGATTTTAAAATAATATTTTTTTAATTTAAAGTATTTTAAATAGTAAATGAAAGTAATAGTTTTAAAGGCAGAACAAAGATTTATTGTAAAAAAAAAACAAATGAAAAGTTTCAGAGAATCTGGTTATTTACCGTGTACAGTGTACGGTAAGAATAAAAACATTAATTTCTTTTTGGATTATTATTTAATTGAACAAATTTTAAAAAATAAAACTATAAACAAATTTATGATTTCGATAAATAATGAAATTAATATTACTACAATTTTAAAAGAAATACAATATCACCCAATCAATGAGAAAATATTACATTTAGACTTTTGTGAACTAAATAAAAAAAAATATATTACTTATGAGGTTCCTATTAAGCCTAAAGGTTTGCCTAAAGGAGTCTCTAACGGTGGAGAATATATATATAAACTACGAAGATTAAAAATTAAGGCTTTACCGAAAGATATGGTTGATCATATAGAAATAAATATTGAAAATTTAGATATAGGAGAAAATTTTTATGTTAAAAATTTAAATACAAAACAAATAGTAATATTACATGACTCTAAAACAGTTATATCATCAGTTAAAGCTCTGAAAAAAGAATGTAATGAGAAAGAAAAGACAGAAAATACTAATGATATTAAATCAGATCTTTTCAATAAAGATGCTAAGTAGAATAAAAAAGATTGTATCATATCTTTTATTTTTCTTATGCTTTAAGCAATTTGTTAAAATTTTAATCTTTTATTTTTAAATTAGTAAGTACAACATTTAATTTAATAACAAGAACTGCAGCTGTAGTTTATTTTTAATTTTGTAATTAGTAAGTACAACATTTAATTTAATAACAAGATTACATTACAAATTCTTTTAATGATATCTTGTGTTTTTAATTTTGTAATTATAAACAAGATTTCTAATCCTACTAATTTCCCTACTAAACTTAAACGTAAAAGTTTTAAGAAATAATGTATCTTAATATTTTTCTTAAAAGCTAATTTAGCCAAAAAAAGTCTTAATAACTTTAAATTATTTTTGTCATAATTATTAAACCATTCTATTATTAAAAATAATATTTTTTTTGTTATTTTTATATTTATTATTTGTTTTTTTATGTAGTTTTTCTTTAAAGTTGGTTTTTTAAAAAAATAAATTGCTTTTTCTATAATTTGATATACAAAAGTACATTGTGATCTAATTCGTAATATAATTTGTTTTATAGTTTTATCATTATTAAAATAAATTTTTTGTTCATTCAAACATAATTTAACTAATCTCGTCAATTCATCAATAGATCGGCTTTGTAGATGTCTATGATTAATCCAGTCAATTTTTTGTTTATCAAACCTCGCAGATGAAAAATTAATATCCTTTAATGAAAATGTAGCTATTAATTCTTTTAATGAAAAAATTTCTTGCTCGCAGCCTGGGTTCCACCCAAACAATGCTAACATATTAAGCAAAGCATCAGGGAAATATCCTAATTCACGATAACCAAGTATAGTTTTTAATTTAATCGGATCTTTCCATTTTAATGGAAAAATAGGAATATTTAATTTATTATAATTTCTTTTACTTAATTTACCTTTTCCAAAACTATTTAATATCAAAGGAAGATGTATAAATTTCGGCATTTTCCAATTAAAATAATAATACAACACATGCAATATAGGAAAAGAAGATATCCATTCTTCTCCTTTAATAACATGTGTAATTTTCATCAGATGATCATCGATTACATTTGCTAAATGATATGTTACATTTCCATCAGATTTTACTAATACCTTATCATCGATTACATTTGAATTTATTGATATATTCCCCCGTAATAGATCATAAACCTTAATAGTCTTTGATACAGGAACGTTTAATCTTATTATATATTTTGTTTGTTTCTTTTTAATTTGATTATAATAACAATTATTAAAGGAATTTTTTAGATTTTTTCTAGTTGAATAATTATAAATAAATAATTTACCTTTGTCTTTATACTCAGTTCTTATTTGTTTTAATTCATCTTTTGATTCAAAAGCATAGTAAGCATAATTCTTTTTCAATAAATATTTAACATATTTTTTGTATATATGTTTTCTTTTAGATTGACGATATGGTCCATAATTTCCATTGTCTGGTCCCTCATCAGCCTGAATACCACACCATTTTAGAGAATTCAAAATGTGTTTTTCAGATGCTTTAATATATCTCTCTTTATCTGTATCTTCAAATCTTATTATAAAAGATCCTTTTTTCTTCTTTGCAAACAAATAATTAAATAATGCAGTTCTTAAATTACCAATATGCAATGGTCCAGTTGGACTTGGTGCAAAACGTACTCTAATATTTTTCATTTCTTTCTTTTTATTATTTGTTTCTCAATATTTATATTGTTATATAAGATGGTATAATATTTTTTTTTAACTGAAGCAGTAAATAAAATTGCTAATTTTTTTGGGACTAACAAATTTTTGGCGTATCCACATTGAACATCAACTATATCATATTTAAATCCTAATGGAGGAACATCCTTAATTAATAGAATTTTAATTTCTTTCATTTAGTTTCTTTAAAACTTAATTTATTGAAAATTATCAGTAGTGAAAGGTAATAAACCAATATGTCGGCATCTTTTTATTGCGATTTTAAGTCTTCTATGTTGTTTTGCGGTAGTATAAGTTATTTTTCTTGGTAAAATTTCACCCATTTCATTTAAAAAATTTTTTAATAAATAATAATTTTTATAATCTATATAATTAATATTATTCTTTTTGAAAGAACATTTTTTCTTATTTTTTTTATTTTCTATATTGAAAGGTGTTAAAAATTTTATTTCAGATTTATTAATCATTATTTCTTTTATTTCAGATTATATTAAATCTTTCATCTAAATAATATTTAGATTTTTTAGTAATTTTAATAATTAAAAATCGAATTATGTTTTCATTTTGAGTTATTTTTTTTGCTATCTTTTTAACTGAGGTTTTTAAAATTTTACAATAAAATATATAAAAAAGTCCATATTTTTTTTGCCCCCAGTTCACTATATAAAGTATTTCTCCTTCTCTTTTTAAGAAAGTTTCTACGTTATAAAGAATTTTTTTTTTCTCTTCTGCTGAAACAGTTGGAGAAATAACTATTAATGTTTCATAACATGCTGATTTAAAATCCATCTTTTATAAGGAATTTCTCTTTAATGGAGCTGACGGGATTCGAACCCGTGTCCAAAAAGTAATATAATAAGACGTCTACATATTTAGCTTATAAAAGTTATAATCTAATTTTAGTTATAAGCCCTAAAAGTAGAAGAATAAAAAGAAACAAATAATTGCATAACTTACTTCTTAACTGTCTTAGCTTAAGTACTTAAGCTGCAAGAGAGTAATTCTTGGTTTCGCCTCTTATTTCTTTGTAATGAATTTTTTACGTGATTACATTACATTTCACGATATGCTTTCTTATTATATTTACTTTCTGTCAAAACCAAAGCAGCCCCTAAGTTAGTACTATAATACTGATAGAAGAATTTTTTTTCCTTTTTTTTGAAAAGAAACCTTTCCATAAATATACGAATGGATCGAATAATCTTTACTCATATAAACATTTTTAAGTGGTATAAATTTAGAGCCACGTTGTTTTACAAGAATATTTCCAGGCTTAACTATGTTACCACAATATTTTTTAACACCTAATCGTTTACTTTTAGAATCACGTCCATTTCTAGAACTTCCTACTCCCTTTTTGTGTGCCATTTATTTTTACTATTGAAAGAATTTTTATTTTAGTCATATTTTGACGATGTCCTTTTTTTAGTTTGTAACCTTTTCTTCTTTTTTTTTTAAAACAAATTTTTTTTTTTTCTTTATAATGAGATATTACTTTTGCTAAAATATAAAGATTTTTCAAATAGGGATTTCCTATATTAAATTTTTCTTTATTTGAAAATAATAGAATTTTTTTTAATAAAATTTTTTGTCCTATTTTTTCAATTTTTATAAAAGGAATGTCTATATATTTGTATGGTTTTGCACAATATTGTTTTCCTAAAGCTTCAAAATAAGCTTTCATCAAAAAATAAAACATTTAGTCTTTTGGTCTCAGCTGGATTTGAACCAGCGACTTCTTGATTATGAGTCAAGTGCTCTAACCTAACTGAGCTATAAGACCTTTTAGGCCGAGGTCTCTAATTCTAGATTTAAGTATAAATCTTGTTTATAGATCTTGGAAATGGGATAACCTCTTTTATATTTTTCATATTTGTAATGAATTGAATTAAACGATCAAAACCTAATCCAAATCCACTGTGTGGAACAGTGCTAAATCTTCTTGTATTAATGTACCATTCTAATATTGTACGATTTAATTTAAAATATTTCATTTGTGATAAGAGTATCTCGTATCTTTCTTCTCTTTGTGAACCACCAATTATTTCACCAACATTTGGAAAAATAATATCCATTGCAGCAACTGTTTGTTTATCTTTATTTTTTCTCATATAAAATGGTTTTATATCAATTGGATAATTAAAGATAATTATTGGGTATTTAAAATAACTTTCTACTAGAAATTTTTCATGTTCATAATTTAGATCTTGTCCCCATTTCATATCATATCCATTTTGAATTAGAATTCTAATTACTTTTGAATAATGTATTCTTTTAAATTCTTTAGTTAAGATTTTATTTAAATTATTAACTATAATATTTTTTTTATCTAAAAGTTCTATATCATCTTTAGATAATATCATAATATTTTTAATAATATATTTTATGAATTCTTCTGCTAAAAACATATTATTTTTTAAATTAAAAAAAGCTATTTCTGGTTCCACCATCCAAAATTCTGCTAAATGCCTAGGAGTTTTGGATTTTTCTGCTCTAAAAGTAGGACCAAAAGTATAAATTTTTCTTAATCCTAAAGCAGCAGCTTCAGCGTGCATTTGTCCAGAAACTGTCAAATATGCGTTTTCTCCAAAAAAATCTGAATTAAAATCATTTGTTTTTAAATTTAAATTTGTAACTTTAAAAAGATTACTAGAGCCTTCTGTGTCATAATTTGTTATTATTGGTGTATGAATATAATAAAACCCATTTTTGTGAAAATATTTATGAATTAGGTATGATACATTATGTCTAATACGCATTATTGAACTAAAAAAGTTTGTTCTAAATCTTAAATAAGATTGTTCTCGCAATTTTTTATAACTATGTTTTTTCGGCTGTAATATGGTTTTTTGTAAATCTTTATACTTGAAAATTCCATAAATTTTTATATTGTTTGCTAATAATTCAATATTTTGTTTTTTTCCTTTACTTAAAACTATTCTACCTTTTAGTTTTAAATAAACACCTAGATTTATAGATTTGTCTTCTTTTTCTAGAATTATTTGTAAATTTTTTCTTGTTGAACCATCGTTTATTATAACAAACGTTTTTAATTTATTTGTTCTTTTGTGTTTGACCCAACCTTTTACTACTATTTTTTTATTTATTAATATTGTATTTTGTTTGAAAATTTGTTTTATTGTATTGCACATTTTATTAAATTTTTATTATTTCTTTATTTTTTTTATTAAAGATATTTTCTATTAAACATATATATTCTCTTGTTACTGTATTTATATGTTTCTTATATCTATTGAAAGTATCTATATCTATTATGTTTAATTTAATTATTTTATTGTATTCTTTTCTTATATTTCTTAATCTAATTTTTGCTTTTTCTAATTTGATATTATTAATTCTAAGTATTTCTTTTCTCCTTTCTTCTGTTAAATTTGGAAGTACAATTTTTAGAATCTTTCCAGTATTAATTGTAACTAGTCCAATTTTTGATTTAAGTATACTTTTTTCTATTAATGGTAAAATATTGGCTTCCCATGGTTTAATTAATATCGTATTTCTATTGTTTACTGTTATGCTGGCAATAT
This sequence comes from Candidatus Karelsulcia muelleri, assembly GCF_028673255.1. GTDB lineage: Bacteria > Bacteroidota > Bacteroidia > Flavobacteriales > Blattabacteriaceae > Karelsulcia > Karelsulcia muelleri_D. Next base: position 101,058 of record NZ_CP110504.1, read on the forward strand.
GATATAAATTAATTTTCTTATCCGAATATTCTACGGTAAGATCATCTAAAATATCCGTATTGGCTTTTCCTATTCTAATTTTTGAAACAAATTTTTTAAAATAATTTAATATTTTATTCATTCTATCCTTCATTTGTTTTAATAATAATTCTTTCTTTTGGTTTTGTATTAGCATTTTCAATACTTTTATTCTAACTAAATAGTTAAAAAAATTTTAATATTATTTACAAACATTCTATTCCATGGATAATCTCTTGACAGGTATTAAAAGTACAGGACGACCTCATCTAGGACATGTTATAGGTATTATTTCTCCTACTATATTCTTGATTAATAAGGAAATGTTTCAGAAACAGTTTATATTAATTGCTAATCTTCATACTCTTACTAATTATAATTTTATTAAAAATAACAAAAAAAATAGTTACAAAATTTTAGCAGCTTGGTTAGCTTGTGGTCTAGATTATAAAAAAGTTATTTGTTACAGACAATCGGATATACCAGAAATTACTGAATTATTATGGTTTTTTAGTGCTATCTTTCCATATAATAGATTAAAATTAGTACATTCATTTAAAGAATATAAAACAAATAATAAAATAATTAATACTGCAACATTAACATATCCAATTTTAATGGCAGCAGATATATTAATAAGTAAAGCTGAAATAATTTTAGTTGGAAAAGATCAACTACAACATTTAGAAATAGCTAGAAAAATAGCTAAAAAAATAAATCAAATAAAAAGAATATTTACTATTCCTAAAGCAAAAATATTTACAAAGTTGATAAAAGGAACAGATGGAAAAAAAATGAGTAAATCTAAAAAGAATATTATAGATATTTTTTCAAAAAAGAAACAAATAAAGAAACAAATTTTTAAAATTAAAACCCAAAACAAGTTTTTAAATGAAGAAAATAAATTATTAACAGATAATTTATACAATATTTATCTTAATTTTGCAGGTTCAAAAAAAATTAAAAATAAATTGAATGTTGGTTATCAACATGCGAAGGAAGAATTTTATAGTTTCTTAATAAGTAAATTTAAAAAAGAACGTAAGTTATATAAATATTACATTAACAAAAAAAGTAAATTAGAAAAAATATTTAAAATAGGTGCTACAAAAATGAAAGAAATAATTCAACCAACCATGAAACAAGTTCGCAATGTTTTTGATTGTTCTTAATCAAGATACTCATGCTCTATTTTGAGTAATTTTTATACAGTATATAATTCACATTTAGAATTTATTAATCATTTTGGTTGTGAGAGCAGCATGAAATTAAGTTTCTTATTAACGCAATTACAAGAAATAAAATTCAAGTTAGTCAATTTGCTTTATTTTAAATAATAAATAAAATTAAATTCTTATTTAAGAATAAATCTTTATGCCAAGTGGGAAAAAAAGAAAACGAAAAAAAATAGCAACACATAAAAGAAAGAAAAAAAAACGAAAAAATAGACACAAGAAAAAATAAAGATATTTTTGGCGGATATGGTGGAATTGGTATACACGCTAGATTTAGGATCTAGTATCTATAAAGATATAAGGGTTCAAATCCCTTTATCCGCACTAATTATAGAAATTACCTGGATGCCGGAATGGTATACGAGCTGAACTCAAAATTCAGTGATTCTAAATCATGTGGGTTCAAATCCCACTCCAGGTATTGCTATTTACTAAGTAACATGAAAAGAACTTACAATCCATCAAAAATAAAAAGAAGAAGAAAACTTGGTTTTAGAGTTTTAAGAAAACAAAAACAATATAAAAACAAAAGAAACAATTCTTTATTAAGAAAACGAAAAATTCTTATTAAATAATATCTTATTCATTTTCTTATTTTCTTTGTATGCTAAATCATAATCAATTAGTATTTTTCCACTTTGTTCATCTATTATTAGATTCTTTCTTTCTAATAAATTAGAATATTTTATTTTACTAATTAAGATATAATTTCCTACTGGTATTTGCTTATATATCGGTACAACCGCTAAACTGTTAGTTGAAATAATAATTTTATATCTTTTATACAAGACCTTATTCAGTTTGTTTTTAATTTTTTTATAAATACTACGTAATTCATTAGTTTTATTATTTATTTCTGTATATTTTGTATTATAATATATGAATTTTAATTTAAATTTGATTTTTTGTTGTTTTATAAATTTTCTTATATTTTTAATTTTATTTTTAATCAAAATAATTCTTTTCTTTTCTTTTAAAAATTTTCTTTTTTTTATAATAAAATCCATCGTGTAATATTCTATACTCATAAATAAATGAGTTGGATTTTCTTTTTTAATGCTTTCTAATGTTAAAAGTTTTATAATCTTTTGTTTCTGTGTTTTTAATTTCTTATATTTTCTGAAATCATTTTTTTTAATTTTAATCTTTTTAAGGAGTTTAATCAAATATTTGTTTTTCTTGATTAAAAAACAATTAAATCTTATAATAAATTTCTTAAATCTATTTCTTAGAAAAGTTAAATAGTTATAACGTAAATCAATTAATTGTAATCTATATAGATATCTTAACTGTGATTCCATCGTTGCCATAGTTCTAAACTTTAGAAGTTTTTAGCATCTTATTTTTATTTTTTATGAATTTTAATAAGAAACCAATATGGTTAAAAGTTATACTAAATATTGGTGATAAGTATTCTAAAATCAATAACTTGTTAGTAACAGCAAGTTTAAATACAATTTGCCAAAGAAGTGATTGTCCTAATATTGGAAATTGTTGGAAACATGGAGTTTTAAGCTTTCTTTTACTAGGAAATATATGTACTAGGTCTTGCCATTTTTGTTCAATAAAAACTGGAAAACCTAAACAATTGAATTTATTAGAACCTTATAAAATTGCCAACACAATAAAAAAAATTAAAATAAAACATGTTGTCTTAACATCCGTCAATAGAGATGATTTAAAAGATTTAGGTATAACCTTATGGTTGAAGACCATAAGAGAAATAAAAAAAATATCTACTTCTACTATAGAAACCTTGATTCCAGATTTTAAAGGGCAACAAAAGCCAATATCTCTACTTATTAAAGAAAAACCAGAACTTATTTCTCATAATATAGAAACTGTACCTAGATTATTAAAACAAGTACGTAGTACAGCTAAATATGAGAGAAGCTTGTCACTTTTAAAATATATAAAAAAAAAATGTGACATAAGAACTAAAACAGGTCTTATGCTAGGATTAGGGGAAACTGAAGTAGAAATACTAAATACTTTGAAAGATATTAGAAAAGCGAATATAGATATATTAACTCTAGGTCAATACCTCTCACCAAGTTTCAAACATTACGAAGTTCAAAACTTTATTAATAACAAAAAATTTAAATATTACAAAAACATAGCATTGAATATGGGTTTTTTCTTTGTAGAAAGCAATCCATTAGTTAGAAGTTCTTATAATGCCTATAAACATATTCGTTAACATAGCAATTTCTTCATTCTTCTAATAATTGTGCAATCATTTTTTTTATTTTTAATGACGAAGTCTTCAAGTTCTTACGTTCTTCTTTATTAAGTTGTAATTCAAGAATCTTTTCTATACCATTTTTTCCTAAAATAACAGGTACACCTAAAAAAACATTATTTAATCCATATTCTCCCGTTAGATAACAGCTACAAGTAATAATATTTTTGGAATTTTTAATTATTGCTTCAACCATATTTGCAATTGCTATTCCTGGAGTATACCAAGCTGATGTTTTTAACATATTTAATATTTCACCACCAGTTTGTTTGGTTTTCTGAATTATAAAATTTATATTGCTTTTGCTTAATAATTCACCAAGAGGTATTCCAGATACAGTTGTATAGCGTAGTAAAGGAATCATTGTATCTCCATGTTCACCTATCAGCATGGATTGTATATCTTTAGGATTGCATTTTAACGCTGTCGCAATATAAGAATTATAACGAGCAGTGTCTAGAAGTCCACTCATACCAAAAATCTTAAATCTGCTAATATTTAATTCTTTAAAAGCTACATAAGTCATAATATCTAATGGATTTGACACGATAATGAATAATGCATTTTTAGAGTATTTTAAGAACTTATTAGTTACTTCCTTTATTATCACAGCATTTTTAGTTATTAATTGATCACGAGTCATTCCTGTATTTCTTATGAAACCTGAAGTAATAATACAGATTTTGGAATTTTTAGTCTTTATATACTCCTTATTTCCAAGACCAATAACTTTTGTATTAGTTGTCAATAATTGTGAAGAATTCCATATATCTAAAGCTTTTCCCATGGCTTTTTCTTTGCTAATATCTAACAAAAGAATCTTAGTAACTATATTTTTAGCAGCTATAAAACTTGCACAGGTTCCACCCACATTTCCAGCACCTACAATAGTAATTTTCATAATCGGTTATATTTTATTAATATTAACAATTACATCTTAACTTAGTATTAACTATGAAGAAAATAATTTCTATAGTTGGCCATACAAATGTTGGTAAATCTACACTTTTTAATTATTTAGTAGGATACCGTAAAGCAATTACTGATTATACTCATGGAGTAACAAGAGATAGAATATATTGTGAATGTAAATGGAGAGGAAATAATTTTACTTTGATAGATTCTGGAGGATATGTTTTTGGAACTAAAGAATTAGAAAAAAAAATTATAGAACAATTTTTATTAGCTATAGAAGAAGCTTCTGATATTATTTTTATATTAGATATTTTATCTGGAATATTGCCCATTGATTATAAAATTTGTAATATCTTACAACGATCAAAAAAAAAAGTTTTTATTGCTATAAATAAAATAGACAAATATAAATATACTATTTTTGATATAAAAGAAGTTTTTAACTTAGGATTTAAGTATTTTTTTTTTATATCTTCTTTAAATGGAATAGGTATTAACGAATTATTAGATTCTATTTTTGTAGATGCGAATGAGAGCTATAAAAACGTTATTAATTATAATTTAAGTATTCTTCCTAGAATTACTATCGTAGGAAGGAAAAATGTAGGAAAGTCTTCTTTAATAAATACATTATTGAATAAGAAACAACGTATTGTTTGTGATCAGCCTGGTACTACTAGAGATGGAATAGAAGTATTTTATAAGAAATTTAATTTTAAATGTATTTTGATAGATACTGCAGGATTTCTCAAAAATAAAATCAAGTCTGAATATATAGAATACTTTTCTTTTCTTAGAACTACTAAATTTATTTCTAGTTCTGACTTATGTTTTTTTATGCTTGATGTTAAAATTGGCTTTAACAAACAAGATTTAAAGGTTTTTAATTTTATTAAAAAAAAAATAATTTCTATTATAATTTTGATTAATAAATGCGATTTAATAAAAGAAAAAAATGAATTACAAAAATTAAAAAATAATATTTTAAAAAAAATATATCCTTTTACAGATGTTCCTATATATTTTATATCCAATTATACAAAAAAAAATATTATTAAAGCTTTTAAAAAAGGTATAAACATAATTAATAAGCAAAAAAAAAATATAAGTACCAGTTCTTTTAAGAAAATTATGCTTACGATAATAGAAAGAAATCAGTTTAGAAATAGAAACAAATTTGCTATAAAGTATTGCGTTCCAATTTTTAAAAAAGGAATTAATCAATTCATTTTTTTTAGTAAGAATCCGAACCTTATACCTAGTTCTTATAAAAGATTTTTGGAAAAAAAAATAAGAGAAAATTTTGATTTAGTTGGAATTCCTATAAAAATTAAATTGCTAAAGATGTCGAAATTAAAAAAAAAGAATATTCTTCTGTATGAATAAAATTTATATGTTTGAGAAGAATGATTATATCAAACAAAAAGTTATTATTGTAGCTGCTATTTTAAAATTTAAAAATCAAGAACAAGTTAAAAACGAAATTAATGAATTAAATTATCTAGCTCAAACTTTAGGGGCGAAAGTCATTAAAATATTTGTTCAAAATATAAAAAATAAAAATCCAAGAACTTTTATTGGAAAAGGAAAAATAGAAGAAATCAAAAAATTTATTATACTAAAAAAGATTAAAATAGCAATATTTAATGAGAATCTTTCACCTTCACAATTGAAAAATATAGAACAACTTTTTAAATCAAAAGTGGTTGATAGAACTAAAGTTATCTTAGATATTTTTTATAAAAGAGCAAAAACATCTTATGCTAAAACTCAAATTAAATTAGCTCAATATAAATATTATTTGTCTAAGTTACCAAAACTATGGACACATTTAGAAAAACAACGAGGAGGAATAGGTTTTAGAGGTCCTGGAGAATCTGAAATAGAAACTGATAGAAGAAATATTAGAACAAGTATTAATAAGCTAACAAACAAAATTAAATTAATTGATAAACAAATGGAAACTCAGCGAAAACATAGAAAACATATACTAAGGATATCTCTTTTAGGATATACAAATGTTGGTAAATCTACACTTATGAACGTTTTAAGTAATGCAAATGTTTATGTAGAAAATAAATTCTTTTCTACTGTAGATACAACAGTAAGGAAAATAAAAATTAGAAATAAAATATTTTTAGTATCAGATACAGTAGGCTTCATAACTAATTTACCACATCAATTAAGAACTTCTTTTAAATCTACTTTATACGAAATGAAAGAGTCTGATTTATTAATTCATTTAATCGATATAAATAAAAACTCTTTTATTAAAGATATAACTTGTGTAGAAAATATTTTATTAGAACTATGTATAAAAATAGGTACAAACAAAAAACTTATTAAAGTTTTTAATAAAATAGATAAATGTAACAATTTAAATACTAAAAAATATTTTATATATAAAAAATATGGTAATAAGATTATATTTGTTTCTGCAATAAAAACACATAATATTGAATTATTAAATCAAAAAATTTGTTATCTTACTGCGTACTCTGAATTAATTCTACGTTAATTATACGTAATATGTTAGAAATTTGCTTACTGCGTATTCTGAATTATTAACAGGCGATAAAGTAATAATGTTACATCTATTCAGTTTATATGGAGAGTTGCCTGAGTGGTTAATGGAGCAGTTTGCTAAACTGTAGGTTTAACCTCGTGAGTTCGAATCTCACACTCTCCGCAACGGGATATTGCGTAGTAAGGTTATCGCGCCTGGTTTGGGACCAGGAGGTCATAGGTTCGAATCCTATTATCCCGATTTCAATTGTTTATGATTTGTTCTGGTCACATAGCTCAATGGATAGAGCACCTGCCTTCTAAGTAGTATGTTGCAGGTTCGACTCCTGCTGTGATCATTTTGTACTTTCCAACATTAAAAATTTGGTTAAAAGTTTTTTTATACTAGTTTCTTGTTTTATTTCCTTTTTTAAGTTTTTTATTAATACTCTTTTTTGTAACATACTATCTCGATATCTTATCGTTACACATTTATCTTTTAAAGTTTTGAAATCTATTGTAACACATATCGGAGTGCCTATTGCGTCTTGTCTTCTATATCTCTTTCCAATACTATCATTTTCTTCATATGTTAAAAGAAAAGAACTTTTTAAGGAATTAAATATATATTTAGCATAAGCTATTAATCTTTTATCTTGTATTAAAGGAAAAATAGCAGCTTTTACTGGAGCTAAAGAAGGATTTATCTTTAAGACAGTTCTTTTAGTTTTTTGTTTTATAACTTCCATTTTTAGCGAGGAAGATAAAATCGCCAAAAATATTCTGTCTATTCCTACAGATGTCTCTATTATATATGGAATATAATATATTTGATTTTCTTTATCAAAAACTCTAAGTTTTTTTTTACTATATTTTTCATGTTTTTTAAGATCGAAATTTCTTCTTGAATGAATTCCTTCTAATTCTTTAAAGCCAAAAGGAAAATTAAATTGAATATCATATGCCTGTTTTGCATAATGTGCTAATTGTTCATGTTCAAAATATCTATATTTTTTTTCCCCCAAGCCTATAGTTAAATGCCATATTAAGCGTTTATTCTTCCAATATTTAAACCATTTATCTTCATCTTTATGATGAATAAAAAATTGCATTTCCATTTGTTCAAATTCTCGCATTCTAAAAATAAATTGCCTTGCCATTATTTCATTTCTAAAAACTTTTCCTATTTGAGCTATCCCAAATGGAATTTTTAATTTCCTACTATTCTGCACATTTAAAAAATTTGTAAAAATCCCTTGTGCTGTTTCTGGACGTAAATAAATTGTTTGTTTTTTAAAATCTATTTGGAACATTAATTTATATTCATATATATAGTTCCATTTATCTTGAAATTTTTTTACTAATACTAATATTTTTTTAGATTTTTTTAATACTATATTATCAGCAATATATTGAATTATTCTCTTTTTTAAGTTATTTTTTTTTGTTTTTATTTTACAGAATTTTTTACATAAATAATTGTCTCCTTTACTATTTGGTTTAAATATTTTTTCTAACAAAAAATCAAGCCGATAACTGTAGTTTTTACTTTTATTATATAAAAAAATTTCTTTGAATCTCTCTGCATGTCCTGAAGCTTTCCAGATTTTTGGATGCATCAATATACTAGTATCTAATCCAATTATATTTTCATTTATTTGGATCATTGATCTCCACCAATATTCTTTTATATTATTTTTTAAATGAATGCCATATGGACCATAATCATAAATAGCATTTATTCCATCATAAATTTCACTTGTAGGAAAAATAAAACCATATTTTTTTGCATATGATACAATTTCTTTCAAAGAAATTTTGTGGTTTCTCATTTTTAACGCTTTGTGATGTAATGTTTTCTTTTCGCTTGGTTTACTATTAAGTTTCTAAAATAATAAAGTTTTGCTCTTCTAACTTTTACCGACCTTATCTTTTTTATTTCTTTTATATTTGGAGATTTAATTTGAAAAATTCTTTCTACGCCAATTGTACCAATTTTTTTTAGAACTGTAAAGGTGGAATTTCCTTGCTTTTTAATTATTATTCCTTTAAAACTTTGTATTCTTTTTTTTTCTCCTTCTTTAATTTCGTAATATACTTTTACTGTATCTCCTGAATTTAATTTGTAATTTGTCTTTTTGAGGTCTGTTACTAGTCTGTTTATATTTTTCATTTTCTTTTATTAGTTTATTTGATTTCTTTTTCTTTTTTCATATTTGTTTTTATAAAAATAAAAAGAAATGAAAAAAATCTCCTTCATTACTTATGGATGTAAATTAAATTATTCTGAATTTTCTACAATAAAAAGAAATTTATTAAATGTAGGATATAAAATTGTCGGTTTTGATTATTCTTCTCAGATTTATATAATAAATACATGTTCTATTACTCATAATGCTGATAACAAATTATTGGGTTTAATAAAAACAATAAAAACAAACAATAAAAAAGCTAAGATCATACTCTTGGGATGTTATCCTCAGAGTTTATATAATAAAATATATATAAAGAAAATAGATGCAGATGATACAATTAGTTCATACAGTTCATTTTTAAAACAAGTTTATTTAGTCCTTGGTAATAATGAAAAATTCAAATTACATTTGTTTTTAACAAATCAAATTAACAAACAAATTTCAGTTTCAGACCTAACCAAATACACCAAATATAATTCTTCTGTTTCATTTGATTACACACGTACTAGATCTTTTATAAAAATCCAAGATGGATGTGATTACAAATGTAGTTATTGTACTATTCCAAATATACGAGGAAATTCTATATCTGAAAATATTTTTAACATTATTCTTACAATTAAAAAACTTGTTTTACTAAATATTAAAGAAGTAGTTTTAACTGGAATTAACCTTGGAGATTTTATAAATTATGGTATAGAAAACAAAAAATATGATTTTTTTTATTTAATTAAAATCATTGAAAAAAAAATTACTACTAAGATACGAATTAGAATATCATCTATTGAACCCAATTTATTAAATTATAAAATAATAAATTTTATTTCAAAAAGTAAACTATTTGTTCCTCATTTTCATATTCCATTACAATCTGGTAGTAACGAAATATTAAAGAAAATGAGAAGACGATATAATCCTAATATATATATTCAAAAAGTAAATACAATTTTAAATATTCTCCCATATGCTTGTATCGGAACTGATGTAATTGTAGGTTTTCCAGGGGAAAACGAATATAATTTTTTAGAAACTTTTAATTTATTAAAAAAAATAAATATATCTTATATTCATGTTTTTAAATATTCCGATAGAGACAATACATATTCTAATTCAATGAAAAATAAAATCAACCCAAATATATGTTTCCAACGTAGTCAAATAATCCGATTTCTTTCCAAGAAAAAGAGAAAGATCTTTTATCTTAAAAATAATCTTCAAATTTATCGAGTTTTATTTGAAAAAAAAAACAATAGATATGGAGAGATCTTTGGATTTACTGAGAACTATATAAGAGTAAGAGTAAATATTCCATTTCCAAATAATATTCTTAATACTTGTAAACTCGTTAGGTTACTAAAAATAGATACTCATAATTCTTATCTTAGTGAGTTATTCTAATTAAATTATTAATAGCTCTTTTATTTTCTCTATTTCTTGGTTTTGTAACTTAAAAATATGTTGTTTAAAATTCTTTTTAGAAATTCTTTTTTCTTTTTAAGAGGTAGAATATTATGAAAGAATAATATTAATTCAAGTGAATCTATAAGAAGTTCTTTGTACTTGTTCTTTTCTTTTAAGATTTTTTTTATTATTTTATTATTCGTATTTACAATAAGATTATAATGTTGTTCATTCTTTCTTGTTTTTTCAAAGTTGTTTATTAAATTTATTTCATTTATACGACGTACAATTTCTGGAATATTTATTAAAAAAGGCAGATTTTTATCCTTTAACTGTTCTATTTGAATTGTAAATTTTGTATTATCTAAATGGTTTTCTAATTCTTTTTTTAGTTCTTTTAGTTCATTAATATCATCTACATTTTTCGTTTCACTAAAAATATTGTCAATGTTTTGAGAATCTACTCTTAGAAACTTTATATTATTATTTTCCATTTCTATTTTTTGAATTAAATGAACAGTAAAAGGGCTATCTAATAATAAAATTTTATATCCTTTAGCTAATACACTATCTATATATAAAGACTGTTCCTCTAGATTTGATGCGTAGAAACAAATGATTTTATTCTCCTTAGATAATTGTTTTTTTTTTATTAAGTTGAAAAACTCACTAAATAAGTAATATTTACCATCAGTATTATAAAATAATGCAAATTTTTTCGATTTTTCGTAGAAACTTTGTTCACTTATCATGCCATATTCAATAAGTAACTTAATACTTTTCCATATTTTTTCAAAATATTTTCTATTTTTTAATAAAATTTTCGTTAGTTTATCTGCAATTTTTAGAGTAATATAATTGTAAATTTTTTTTAATGTAATATCATTTTTATATTGTGATCTAGAAACATTTAGTGTAATATCTGGAGAATCAATTATTCCTTTTAGAAATTTTAAAAAGTATGGTACTATTCCATGTAAATTATCTGTAACGAATACTTGATTTTGATATAAATGTATTTGCTGTTTTTTTAAAGTTATTGTATTTATTAATTTAGGAACATATAATATACCAGTTAATTTAAAGGGATGGTCTATATTTAAATGAATCCATAATAAAGGTTCATCTATTCGATCATTAAACAATTCATAGTAAAATTTTTTATATTCTTTTTCTTTTATTTTCAGAGGATGTAATTTCCATAAAGGATTTATAATGTTAATAATTTTATTCTTAAATTTTATTGGGATTGGCAAAAATCTACAATATTTTTCTAATACTCCTAATATCCTATACCCTTCTAAAAATTCTTTTAATTTTTCATTTACATGCAATAATATTGTCGTTCCTCTTTTTTTTGTTTTAGCTCTTTGTATACTGAATTTAGTGCTACCATCGCATATCCAATGTACTGCATTGGTTTTTTTTTTATAAGATTTCGTTATAATTTCCACTTTATCAGAAATTAAAAAACTTGAATAAAATCCTAAACCAAAATTTCCAATCATTGTATTTTGGGCTTTATATTTTTCAAGAAATTTACCAGCGCTTGAGAATGCAATTTGATTAATATATTTTTCAACTTCTTTTTTTGTCATTCCTATTCCATTGTCTATTATTTTAATAATTTTCTCTTCTTTATATATTTTTACTTCTATTTCTAATTTTTCTTTTATGTTGGTTATTTTTCCTAACTGTTTTAAAGTTCTTATTTTATTGCAAGCATCAACTGCATTACATATTATTTCTCTTAAAAAAATTTCATTTTCTGAATATAAAAATTTCTTTATAATCGGAAAGATATTATCTGCAGCAACTTTTATATGACCTTTGTTTTTTTCCATTTTTAGTTTTATAAAAGATTCATAACATTAATAATATAAACCAAGAAACAAAACAAATACTAAATATTTAATGAATAACAAATTTAATTATTTCGATACTTGGTTTAAAGTCAGTAAATAAATTTCATATATAGTCAGATGCTAATAATTTCTTATATAACGGAGAGAGAGGGATTTGAACCCCCGGAGTATTGATACTCAACGGTTTTCAAGACCATCGCATTCAGCCACTCTGCCATCTCTCCTTTGGCTTAATTTGGATTAATTAGTATATATTTTTTTTTAAGTTATCAAATATCTTGTTTTTGATGTTTTAAAATAAGATAAATTGATATTTGGTTTTTCTTTATAGCTTTTTAAATATTTTTTTATAACATGAATTTTTCTTGTAACAAATATCTTTCGTATAAGTGGTTTAATGATTTAATATGCAAATCAAACTTAGCAGAAATCTCTAAAATAAGAGGATGTTTAATCTTTCAACCTTATGGCTTAGAAATTTGGAATAAAATAAAAAATAAATTAAATTATCTACTAAAAAAAACTGGACATGAGAATTATTATTTTCCATTATTAATTTCTATTACAGATTTAAATAAGGAATATAATCATATTAAAGGTTTCTCTAAAGAATGTGCTATTGTAACACATAGACGTTTAAATATAAAAAATAAAAAAATTTTACTAGATCGTAACTCAAAATTAAAAAATGAATTAATTATTAGACCAACTTCTGAAGCGATAATCTGGAACTCATTAAAAAAGTGGATTAATTCTTATAGAGATTTACCTAGGTTATTAAACCAATGGTCTAATATTATTAGGTGGGAAATGCGACCAAGATTCTTGTTAAGAAATTCTGAATTTATTTTACAGGAAGGTCATACTGTTCATTCATCAAAACAAGAAGCTCTTAGTCATTCTATAAAAATTTTGAACTTATATAAATATTTTATAGAAAAAATTCTTTCAATTCCAGTAATAAAAGGAAAAAAAACGCCAAAAGAAAAATTTGCTGGAGCAAATACTACTTATTGTTTAGAATCTGTTTTACTAGATGGAAAAGCATTACAAATTGCAACTTCTCATTTTTTGGGACAGAATTTTTCAAAATCTTTTGATGTTAAATATTTCAATAAAAATGGTATTTATGAACGACCATGGGGCACCTCATATGGAATATCTACAAGGCTTCTTGGAGCTTTAGTTTTTACTCATTCTGATAAATATGGACTTATTCTTCCACCTAAAATTGCTCCAATACAGGTTGTTATTATTTCCATAATAAAAAAAATAGAAGATAATAAAATTCTTGAGAAATTGGTAAAAAAAATACTAGTTTGTTTGAAAAACAAAAAAATAAGATTTTTTTATGATAATCGTAAACGATACAATCCTGGATGGAAATTTAATGAGTATGATATTAAGGGAGTTCCACTACGGATAACAATAGGAAAAAATGAAATACAAAAAGGGTTAATCGAAATTTTTAGAAGAGACAATCGGAAAAGAAAACATATAAAAATAAGAAATATTAAAAATAAAATTACTTATTTCTTAAAAAATATACAGAAAAATATTTTTTTAAAGGCTTTATTTTTAAAAAACAAATTTACAAAAACAATCGATGATTATAAAAAATTTAAACAAATTTTTAATTCAAATGGAGGATTAATATATTCTCATTGGGATGGAAGGAAAGAAAGCGAAAAGAAAATAAAAGAAGATACTTCAGCATCGATTATTTGTATTCCAAGTAAAAGTAAAACAAAAAGCAATTTTGGACATTGTATTTATAGTAATAATTTATCTAAACAAAGAGTTATTTTTGCAAAATGTTATTAACTTATAAATTCTTCTTATATCGTAACGTATATAATTAAGTTGATTACTCTATCTGGTGAGTTACAAGCAATCTATATTTGATGCGTATCAACTTTTTTCATCTTCCATTATATTTTTTAAAATCTTTATAAATTTTATAATTTCCTTTTTCTTATTATATATTCCTAAAGATATTCTTAATATTGTTTTCTTTCTAATAAGATTTTTTATTCTTAAAGATTTTATTACATGAGAATATTCTGTTGACATACATGCACTACTTTGTGATAAAATTATTCCTTTCATATCTAATTTGAAGGTTAGTAATTCTTTTTTAGGTATAGCTATACTAATTATAGTGTAAATACTTGATTTTAAACTTTCAGACATTCCAACATATTTAATATCTGGAATATTTCTTTTCAATTCTTTAATACAATACTTCTTAAGTTTTTTTAAGTATGTTTTATGTTTTATAAAATCTTTCTTTAAGAATTCTAAAGCTTTAGTAAAGCCCATAATTCCAGAGAAATTTTCAGTTCCTGCTCTTATATTTTGTTCTTGACGTCCTCCTGTTAGAAATGACTTTATATTTAGATTCTTGTTTACAAAAGCAAATCCTATTCCTGTAGGTCCATAAAATTTATGAGCACTGCAACTTGCAAAATGTAAATTTAATTTATGAATATTTATTTTTAACCAACCAATTGCTTGAATTGTGTCTGAATGAAAATATTTGTTCTTATATTTTTTACAAAGCTTTCCAACTTTTTTAATATTTAAAATATTACCAATTTCATTATTAACATACATTAAACTTACTAAAGTAGGCATTTCATCTTCTTTTAACTTCTTTTTTAAATCAGAAAGATTGATTTCTCCTTTGTCATTATTTTTAACGAATTTTACTACTATATTATAGTATTTATATAAATCATATACTGTTTCTAATACAGATTTATGCTCTAAAAATGATGTAATTATACATTTTATGTTTAAATATTTTATACTACTTCTTAAAATTAAATTATTTGCTTCAGTACCACTTGATGTAAATATTATTTCATCTTGTTTTATCTTGAAAATTCTAGCTATTTTAGTACGTGCTTTTTCAATTTTAAATTTCTTAATCAATCCTAAACTATGATTTGAAGAAGGATTACCTATTTTGTTTAAATATTTTATATGATTTTCAGATAGTTCCTTCAATAAAGGAGTATTTGAAGCATTATCTAAATAAATTTTTTTATTCATTTCTTTCTTTAATTAAAATTAATTGGTTTTGTTTTTTTAATAACACATAATTTAGATCTTTGGAAAAGATTTGTTTCCCATTTTTTGAAATTATTATTTTAATAATATCTTTAATATTTAAAAAGCCATATTTAGAGAAATATTTATGTAGATAAAATTTAATGAAATTTAGATTTAAAATCTTATTTATAAAAAAAAATATTTGATTTTTTGTTTTTTTACAAATATACTGTTCTATTATTTTTAAATGATTTTTTATCAGCAAATTTTCTTCTTGAAAAAAAATAAAAGTTTTTTTAAAACCCTCATAAAAATTCTGATCTAAAACATTAGATAAATCTTTTCTTATTTTATTTCTTAAATACTTTTGACTCTTATTGCTTTTATCTTCCATCCATGATATATGGTTTTTTTTAGCATATTTTAATATATCTGATCTACTAAAATCTATTAGTGGTCTTATTAAATATTTTTTCTTATAAATTATTCCTTTCATTCCTTTTAAACTAGTTCCTCTTTTTATATTTATAAAAAATGTTTCTATCGAATCATTCAAATTATGTCCTAATGCTATATAATTAAAACAATTTGTTTTTAACATTTTTTTAAACCAAAAAAATCTTAGCTTTCTTGCTATAAGCTGTATAGATTGATTTGAAGGAAAACTAAATTTTTTCATATGATACACAATTTTGTTTCTTTTACAGATTTTCTTTATTAATTCTTCTTCTTTTTTTGAATCAATTACTCTTAAATTAAAATTACAATGTAATACTTCTATTCTAAGGCTTATTATTTTTAGTCTTATTTTTATAAAAATATTTAATAACACCATACTATCAACTCCACCACTAACAGCTATATATATTTTTTTGTTTTTAAAGTTTATTTGTTTATTAAGTTTTGTTAAGACTTTTTTTAAGTTTAACATAAAACTTGGTTTTTAGTTTCTTATTTTTATATTCAATATTTTCATTGTTTCTTTTTCTTCTTGAATAATACTATATATCTAGTAGACTTGATAGCTTAGCTGGTAGAGCATTACACTTTTAATGTAAGGGTCCTGGGTTCAAATCCCAGTCAAGTCATATCATCTAACGGTCTGACTGGGATTTGAACCCAGGAGCTTGTGCGTGACAAGCACGTATTCTAACCATCTGAACTATCAGACCTGAAGAAAGGTTATATACCTTTTATATAACTTTTATATTAACTATAAACTTTATATATCTAATTATTTACTTAGCACTAAAATTTCTTAATTGAAAGGATTTGATTATCAATCAAAGTTATTAATAATACTTGCTTAAAAGTCACTATATGTTTATACTTAGAATACATCTTTCCATATAAAAAGAAGTTGATATTATCCGAAGCATCTTCTATTGTACAAACGATATAATCTCGTTGTCTTCTTGATTTTCTTAGTTCTATATTTGTAACAACTCCACAAATTATTCTTTTCTTTTTTAGTTCTAATTTACTTTTGAATTTTGTTATTGTTAAATTAGTTATTTTATTTATTTTGGATTTCATTTTTTCTAGAGGATGATTAGATATATAGAATCCTAACACTTCCTTTTCTTTTTTTATTTTTTCTAAAATACTCCATTTCTTACATTTGGTCATTTTAGGTTCCTTTATTTCAATATCTTTAATCTTTTTTAAAAGAGTGTGTTTTCTATTTTTAATTAATAATTGATATTTACTACCAAATTGTAAAAATTTTTCAATTCTATTAGAACCGTATTCTTTATAAAAATATTGAGCTCTATGAGTATTTTTAAACTCATCAAAAGCACCTGCATAAGCTAAGTTTTCTAATACCTTTTTATTAACTAATCTTAAATTCACTCTTTTAACAATATCTAAAATAGATAAGAATTTTTTCTTTTTTCTATGTTTTATTAGATTTTTTATTGATGCTTTTCCAATACCTTTTATTGCACTTAGTCCATAAATGATTCTTTTTTTTCTTAATCTAAATTTATAAGAACTTAAATTTATATTAGGACAAGCTAAGGTTAAACCCATTTTTTTACATTCTCTTATTAAGATAGAGATTTCTTTTATATTTTGCATATTATTACTTAAAACTGAAGTCATATATTCTGCTGGAAAATGACTCTTTAAAAAAGCTGCTTGAAAAGATAAAAATGTATAACTTGCAGAATGAGATTTATTAAATGCATAAGATGCAAAATTTTGCCAATTAAACCATATATCTTCTAAAATTTTTTTCAAATGTCCTTTTTTTATTCCTCCTTCTATAAAACTTGTTTTCATAGAAGTCAAAAGGAATTTATTTTTTTTAGATATAGCATGTCTTAAAGTGTCTGCTTTCGTTTTATTAAAATTTGATATATATTGAGAAATCAACATTACTTGTTCTTGATAAACTATTATACCATTAGTTTCTTTCAAATATTCTTCTAATTCTTGTAAAGAATAACTTTTGTATAATTTTCCATTTTTTATAGAGATAAAATTATTTAAATTCTTAAAAGGACCAGGTCGATATAATGCATTCATAATTATTAAATCTTCAAAACTATTTGGTATCAATTTTTTTAAAGATTTTTGCATACCAAATGATTCGTATTGAAATATCCCAATGGTTTTTCCACTTTTAAATAATTTAATCGTTTCTTTATCTTCCAATGATATTTTATTTAAATCTTTTATTTGATTTGTTTTTTTATTTATTATTTTTAATGCTTTTTTTATAATAGATAAAGTTCGTAACCCTAAAAAATCTATTTTTAATAAACCTATTTGTTCTATATTCTTTTTATCATATTGTGTAACTAAACAATCGTATGCTTTAGAATAATTTATTGGTATCTTTTCTATTATATCATATGGAGATATTAATATTCCACAAGCATGAATACCAGTATTTTTTATATTTCCTTCAATTTGCATAGCGACTTTTATAACCTTTTTAAAACAAACATTTATTTTCTTTTGTTTTTTTAAAACTAAAACTTTTTCATAATCTTTTATATTTAAAATCTTTTTAAGTTGGTTATTAGAACTTTTAAACAGTTGTTTTAATGTCAAATTAGGAATTAATTTAGACAATCTGTTTATTTCATTAAAAGGAAAATCTAAAACACGTGCTGTGTCTCGTATAGCTGATTTAGCACCTAAGGTTCCATAAGTGATTATTTGTGATACTTTAGTTCTTCCATATTTTTTGAGAACCAATTTAATTATTTCTTCTCTTCCTTTATCATCAAAATCTATGTCGATATCTGGTAAACTGATTCTACTTTTTGTTAAAAATCTTTCAAATAACAAATTATATTTAATTGGATCAATTTTAGTTAAACCTATAGCATAAGCTACAACTGATCCAACAACTGAGCCACGTCCTGGTCCTACTAATATTCCTTTTTTTTTTGCTTCTTTTACAAGTTCACTAATAATTAAAAAATATCCAGGATAGTTAATTTTTTCAATAATTCTTAACTCAAAATTAAGTCTTTTGATTAGATCACCTTTTAAGAACTTATATTTAGTTTTTGCGTGATTATAAGTTATCTTTTTTAAAAGTTTATTTTCAAAATATTCATATGGTTGTTTTACATTATTATCTATTTTGAAATCATGAAAATAATATTTTGGTAAATTTCTTATTTCTTTTATATTATATCTAGAAATTTTTTTCTTAAGTTTTCTTAAATTTTTCAAACCTAATGGCAAATCTGAAAATAAATTATAGATTTTATCTTTACTTTTCAAATAATATTCTGAAGTATTAATATAATGTTTTTCAGGGATTAAATTATCATCTATTTTTTCTCCATATTTAATCGATAATAAAATCCTTAAAGATTTGTGATCTTTTTTATTCAGATAAAACACATTATTTTGTATTATATAATCCACAGAATATTTTTTAGCTAATTTCAAAATAATTCTATTAACTTTCTTTTCATATTTTTCTCCATGACGAAAAATTTCTAGATAAAAATCCTGCTTAAAAACTTTAAGCCACCATTTCATTTGTTTTATAGATTCTTTTCTTTGATTATTTAAAATTAAATTAGAAATTTCGGAATTTAAATCACCACTTAAAGCAATTAATCCAGAACTATATGATTTTATCATATTTTTTGTTATAACTGGATACTCATCAAATTCTAGTTTTAAAGAACTGAGTGAACATAATTTAATTAAATTATAATAACCTATCTTATTCTTAGCTATCAAAATTTGGCTGTAAATGTTTGTTTTATTTTTAGTAGATAAATAAAATTCACAACCAATAATCGGTTTAATATTTAAATTAAAATTTTTATTATAGTTTTTAATATATTTCAAAAACTTAACAGTACCCATCAGATTTCCTAAATCGGTTAAACCAACTGCTTCCATTTTATATTTTCTCACTTTTTTTAATAATGTCTTTATCTCAATCGTTGAATTTAATATTGAATAATTACTATGATTGTGTATATTAAAATATTTGCTCCACATTTTATGTTTTAAATTTTCTTTTATTTCTCTTTGTTTAGTGCTTTTGAAATTAAGTTTTAAATAATTTCTATCAGTTGTATTACTTATTACATTTATTTTTTTTATAATTTGGTTAATATAACTTAAGTTATTCAGATCTGTTAAGAATATTCTTTTTAATAAAACTAATCTAAAAAAATATTTTGATAAACATAATATATTTAATATTTGGTTTTCGTATTTATCCTTTTTCTCACTTATTTGCTCAAGCCACTTATAAAGTATTTGAATATTTGGCATGGAATATCTTTTCCATATAGTTATTGAACTTGTTGCTGTATCTATTATATATTTCTTTTTCACATTATAGTTCACTTTTGATATATAAGATCTCATATATTTTAGTAAAAAAAAGATATTATGTCCAATAAGATATTTCGACTTGTTTAGACTTTTTTGAAACTTTAAAATATTTGATTCTTTAAAATTTAAAGCAAAATCAATAATCTCTAATTCAGAATTACAAACAAACCAATTAAATAGAATTTTTTTTCTTGATGAATTTTTATAATCTTTTTTATAATCTAAAAAGAAATACATAATTTATAAAAAACATGGGTGATACTGGATTTGAACCAGTGACATTCTACTTGTAAGGCAGACGCTCTGAACCAACTGAGCTAATCACCCCAATTTAATTTTTTTATAACATTCAAATATCTAAAGAACAACTTAATTAGTAGATATAAAGAACATTTAAGATCTTTTAAGTTCATAAAATATACGGTATAATTTATATTTGACTTACTTACCTAGACAAAAAGTAGCAAATATTTGATTTAAAATTTCATCATTATTAACAATTTTAGTAATTTTACCAAGATGATAATTAGCTTCTCTTAATAAAAAAGAGAATATTTCTGGCGTTAAAGAATTTTTTCTTGTTTTTTTTATTTTCATCAAAGTTAGTAATACTTGTTTTAAACACTCATAATTTCGCATATTATTAATAATATTATCTGTTTTATGATATTTATAATTTAATCTTTTATTTATTTGTTTTTTTATTCTTTCTAATCCTATTCTGTATTTTGCTGATATTAATATATATTGTTTGTTTGATCTTATTTTTTTTTTAAGTAAATCACATTTATTAATAATAATTATTATTTGTTTCTTTATTGATATTTTCAAATCTTTTTCTAAATCTTTTTCTATTTTATCTTTTATAACTAATATTAAATCAGCACTATTAATAGTTTCGTAGGTCTTATGTATTCCTTTTATATCCAAGTTATCCAATTTATTTGCTTTTATTCCAGCTGTGTCTACTATACGAGATTTTATACCCTTTATGAAGAAATCTTCTTCTATATAATTTATAGTAGTTCCAGATATATTTGATACTATTGATCTTTCTTTTTTTAATAAAAGATTGAATAATGTAGATTTTCCAACATTTGGTCTACCAACTAATACTAAGTAATATCCTTTTTTTAAAATATTATTTTTTTTAAACCCAATAATTGTTATTTTTATTTTTTTTATTAAAACAACTAAGGTAGTTAGAAATTTTTTATAATTGAATTCTGATATATTATCTTCATCAAAATCTAAAGAAACATTAATTAATGAATTTAAATAGATAATATCTTTTCGGATTTCCTTTAAAAAAATAGAAAATTTTCCATTTAAATTCTTAATTGCCAAAGAATGTGCTGCTTCATCTTCTGCTTTAAATAACTCGGATAAAGCTTCAGCTTGAATTAAATCAATTTTACCATTTTTAAAGGATCTGAAAGAAAATTCTCCTGGATTAGCTAATCTTGCTCCGTTATCTATTAAGAATTTTAATATCTTATTTTGTATGTATAAAGTACCATGACAATATATTTCAATAAGATCTTCTCCAGTATATGAAAAAGGTTTTTTAAATAAACATAAAAATACTTTATCAATAAGCTTCTTATTTTGTTTTATAAAACCTAGATACATAGTATTAGTTTTTAATTCAGTTATTTGTTTCTTTTCTTTTGAAACAAAACAACTACTTACTATTTTAAAACATAATTTACCAGAAATTCTTATTATTGCTATTGCTCCTATACCATTTGGTGTAGCAATAGCAGTAATAGTATCCTTATTATTAAAAAACAATTTGAATTTGATTTGAATACTTGATTAAAACAAAAATATAAATACATTATTATTTAGTTAATAAGATCAAATTTCGTTAATTAAATTCTGTAAATATCCATATAAAAAATTGTATAATCTTCTCAAGATCTTTTTTTTTGATCATTTCATTTGGAGTATTTAAATACTTAACATTCAATGTTACAAAATAAGTATTAATTTTATAATTATTTATATAGCAAATTATATTCGTTTTCTGACAATAGAATAAGATTTTTTCTAAATTATCTTTATTTATAAAAATAATACCAATTCTTTTGCTTCTGTTTAATGTTATTATTATTTTAATTTTCTTCTTTAAAATTAAGGTTTTGTTCTTTAAATTATTATATAAAATAAAGTTAATGTTTGTATTTTTTTTAAAGGAACTTATTATTTCAAGGAAAATAAATAAACCAAGTTTACTTGAAATATGATTACTAACTAAATATTTCTTATTTAGTATACTTAAACTATCTGTTAAAAAAATTAATGAATTATAATTAATTCCTAATTCATAGACTTCATTCATAGTTTCAACTCCTATATCTATTTTGAGTTTATATTTTGTATTAGATTTTTTATAATTTGTATTATATTTTTGATTAGGTATTATAAGCCCTGGTAAGATGATTCCATTTGATGAATAAATATTAACTTTTTTATAATGTAAAAATGATGTGTTTAAATATTTTATATTTTCTATATAAAGAAAACCTCGTTCTGATATGTATTTGATTTTCCAGAAATTATGAATTAATTTAATTAATAATAAGATATTCAATCTATTTGGTTTGTTCTTTACTATTATGTTGTTTCGTTTTTTCAAACATAAATATTTCTTATATTTGTTAAGAACATTTATAAAAATATCACTTAATAAGTTCTTTTTATACAAATAATAATTACTTAAAAGTTTATAAAATAAAAATTCTGAATTTTGATTTAAAATATACATGTTCTCTGAAATCTCCAATCTATGAGTTAAAAGATTACCTTTCTTTAATATTCTTTTTTAAGGTATTCTCATAATATTAG
Organism: Candidatus Karelsulcia muelleri; assembly: GCF_028673255.1. Taxonomy (GTDB): domain Bacteria; phylum Bacteroidota; class Bacteroidia; order Flavobacteriales; family Blattabacteriaceae; genus Karelsulcia; species Karelsulcia muelleri_D. The sequence continues at coordinate 124,168 of NZ_CP110504.1, forward strand.
CTTTAGTTCTAATTCTAAAGAACAATTAAGTGCTATTCTAAGTTTAAATTTGAAAAATTAACATTTTCATTAACAAATTTTATTCTTACATTATCTATTCTACCATTTCTATTTTTAGCTATTATTAGTTCAGCCTCACCTTTACACGATTCATTTTCTCCATTGTCCCAATTAGTAAAACCATAATATTCTGGACGATAAATGAATGTAACAATATCTGCATCTTGCTCTAAAGCACCTGATTCACGTAAGTCAGAGAGTATAGGTCTCTTACGTCCTCCTCTTGTTTCTACTGCTCTAGATAATTGTGATAAAGCTATAATCGGTAAATTAAACTCTTTGGAAATGGCTTTTAAATTTCTAGATATAAAAGATACTTCTTGTTCTCTTGGTAAATTTGGTAAAGTTTCCAACTTACCAGAAGTCATTAATTGCAAGTAATCGATTATAATTAATTTAATTTTATTCTTAGATATTTCTCTTCTACATTTACAACGTAAATCAAATATTGAAAGATAATGAGTGTCATCAATATATAATGGTGCTTCAGATAAGCTTTTAATTTTACTATTAACTAATTTCCATTCTAATTTAGATAAATCAGAATATTTTAAGCGTTCTGATGGAATTCCAGTTTCTGCTGAAATTAATCTAGTAACTAATTGAGTTGCTGACATTTCCAAAGAAAATATTAATATAGGAATTTTAAAATTGACAACTATGTTTCTGGCCATAGAAAGAGCAAATGATGTTTTTCCCATTCCAGGTCTTGCTGCAAAAATTATTAATTCTGAATTTTGCCATCCACAAGTTATTTTATCAAGATCTCTGAATCCAGATGGAATACCATTTAAATTTTTAACATTAGTTTTTAAATTATTAATAGTTGTTTTTATTAATGAATTAATACTTTTAGTAGTATCTTTGAGGTTCGTTTTATTATTTATTTTAAATAATTTCATTTCTGCGTAATTCAATAAATCTAATACGTCGCTTTTCTCTTCTTGAGATAGCTTTATTATTTCGTATGAAGTTTCAATTAATTGTCTTAATATAAATTTATTTTTTATTATTTTACTATGATATTCTATATTCGCTGAGGAAATTCTATTGTTTGTTAATTTAGTTAAATACAAGTCTCCACCTACAACATTAAATTTACCTATTTTCTTTAATTCATTAGAAACAGTATAAATATCTATTGGTTCTGAATTATTATATAATGTTCTTATAACTTTTATTATTTCCTTATTTTTAAGTTTATAAAAAATTTCTGGCTCTATTATATCAATAATATCCTCCAAGCAATTAGGATCTATTAATATTCCACCAATAACTGCTTCTTCTAAATTTAATGCTTTTGGATTTGCTTCTTTTTTCTTAAGTAATTCTTTCATTGCTTAAAATATTATTTGTTTTTAAAAAAAAAGAATATATAGTAAATACTATTTTAAATACTATTTTTATTTAAATAATGAAAAAAGAAACAATAAAAACAATTATTAAAATGACAAGAATTAAAAATATATATTTAGACTTGATAAAATTCTATGAAACAAAAAACTTAAAAGTAAAAAAAAAAATAATGAAATTATTTATTCAATTTAATTCTTATAAAAGAAGACAACTAAATTTCTTAATTAAAACTCTAGCTGAAATAGAAAATTATAAAAAACGTAAAGAAAAAGAAAGAAAATTAGTAATAGAAAAAGCAAATTGCAATTTATTATTGGATTTGTTAAGTTTTGGAGAAGATTTTAATAGAAGTTTTAAAGATAAAAACAACTTTTATCAAGGAATAAAAATCATTAAAACAAAATTTTTTAATCTTTTAAAAAAAGAGGGACTCAAAAAAATACCAACTAAAAAAGGAGACAAATTTAATACTGATGTTCATGAAGCTATTTCTATACAAAAAACTAAAGATAAAAAATTAAAAGGAAAAATTCTATTTGTAATAGAGTCAGGTTATAAGTTAAAAAATCAAATTCTTAAGTTTTCTAAAGTTCTAGTAGGTAATTAAAAAAAAAGAAATGAGTAAGAAAGATTATTATAAAATTCTTGGGATAGATAGAAATGCTAATTCGGATGAAATAAAAAGAGCATACAGAAAATTAGCTTTAAAATATCATCCTGATCGTAATATAAAAAATAAAAAAGAAGCAGAAGCAAAATTCAAAGAAGCTGCAGAAGCATACAGTATATTAAGTGATAAAAATAAGCGCAGACAATATGATCAATATGGACCTGAAAATTATAATGAATTTTATAATCAAAATAGTGATCTAAATGTAGAAGACATATTTAGTAGTTTTGGAGATATATTTAACGAGAAATTAGGTGGATTTGCCGATGGCTTTACAGATTCAGATTTTGTAGAAACAACAAAAAAAAAAGGAGAAAATTTAAGAATTAAAATTAGGTTAGAATTAAATGAAATTAACAATGGAATAATAAAGAAAATCAAAGTTAAACGTATGAAATTTTCTAAAGATGTAAAATTTAAAATTTGTAATTTATGTAATGGAACTGGTTATATTCACAAAGTTTCTAATACCTTCTTAGGACAACTACAAACTACAATAAACTGTACCCAATGTTTTGGTTTAGGAAAATTAATTCTGAGAATACCTAGAGGTGTAAATAATCAAGGGTTAAAACAAGTAGAAGAACTGATTAATATTAAAATTCCAGCAGGCATTCAAAATAAAATGCAAATTAAATTTTTAGGTAAAGGTAATGATGCACCTTTTGGTATTGGAAAAACAGGTGATATAATCGTCTTAGTAGAAGAAATACCTAATAAAAACTTCAAAAGAAACTGCGAGAATTTGTTTTATGATTTATATATCTCAATTCCACAAGCGATATTAGGAACATCTGAATATATTACAACTTTAAATGGAAAAGTTCTAATTAAAATCTCACCTGGTTGTCAATGTGGTAAAATATTAAGATTAAAAGGAAAAGGGTTACCTAAAATGAACTTTTTTGGTATAGGAGATAGAGGAGACTTATTTATAAATATTAATATTTGGGTTCCTAAAAAAATTAGTAAAGAACATAAATTATTTTTTCAAAATCTTAAAAATGATCCTAATTTTGCACCCAAATCTAGGAAACATAAAAAAACAACATAATAACGAATACATTTTTTCTACCATATAAAGCTTTCAGTATGAAAAGAGTAATAGTTGGGTTATCAGGAGGAGTAGATTCCAGTGTAGCCGCATTAATATTAAAAACAAAAGGTTATGAAGTAATCGGTATATATTTGAAAAACACCTTTTTGGATAAAAACTGTGATTGGGAAGAGGAAAGTCTAACGGCATTAATGGTATCTCAAAAACTTGGGATACCATTTTATATTATAGATATAACAAACTATTATAAAAAAATAATTTATGATCATACAATAAATAATTATTTAAAAGGCAAAACTCCTAATCCGGATATTCTATGTAATAAAAAAATAAAATTTAATTTATTTCTGAAAAAATCTGCAATATTAAAAGCAGATTATATTGCAACAGGACATTATGTACGTAAAAAAAAAATTTCAGGCAGATTCAATCATGCATATAAACTTTTAACTGCCTTAGATCATAAGAAAGATCAATCATACTTCTTATGTTGCTTAAATCAATATCAAATAAAAAAATCGTTATTTCCACTTGGAAATATAAAAAAGAAACAAGTTAGAACAATTGCAAAATCTGCTAAATTAGTAAATGCTAAAAGAAAAGATTCTCAAGGAATTTGTTTTTTAGGAAAACAAAACTTTTCTTCAATACTAAAAAAAACAATTACTAAAAAGATAGGAACAATAATATTAATAAACCCAGAATGTAATATTTATAAAAACAAAATAGATAAATTATCATTAAAAAACAAAATTAATATTTTAGCAGAATTAGCAGAAAAAATCAAATACAAACCCAAAGATGGAAACAAAATTGGATTTCACGAAGGAGTTGCTTTTTTTACTAAAGGCCAAAGAAAAGGAATTCAACTTGGTGGATTTAATCACCCTCTTTTTGTTCTAGATAAAGACTTAAAGCATAATATTTTATATGTAGGTAAAGGCAAAAAACATCCTGGATTATTTAAATCAGTATTTTTTATAAAAAACAAACACATAACTTGGTTAAATAAAAATTATAATAAAATTATTAAAGAGAAGAAACCTTTTAAAATAAAAGCAAAAATACGATCTCAACAAAAATTACAAAGAGCTACGTTATATTGTATTAATAATGGGATTTATATCTGTTTTAAATTACCTCAAAGAGCCATGACTGAAGGTCAGTATATTGTATTGTATTTTAAAAATGAATTAATAGGTTCTTGCCTGTATGATTAATTTATAATTATTAGTTTCTTACTTCTTATAGCTAATAGTAAAAATAACTAAAAAATTTATTTACTTATTATCTTATTGGTTTATTAATTTGGTCATATCTTCACACATATTCTTAATTACATTTTGTATTGTCCATTAATAACTTGTATTATTGTATTGGAAATCTCCAGTGATATGGATCTTTATTTAAATTATATTGAATATCTAACAGATTTTTTTTCAAGAAATAAGAAATCCTCTCCTCTTTTTTTAAAATAGGTAATAAATAATTTTTATTCTTTAAATTTATTTTTTCAAAATGATTTATTACTACAGCTGTACCAGTACCAAAAATTTCTGCAACTTCTTTTTTTTTCAAATAATATTTTAATTCATCTATAGTTAAATATTTTTCTATAACATTAATATTGTTTTTTTTTGAAAATTCAATAATACTTCTACGAGAAATTCCATTTAGTATCTTCTCGTCTGCTGGTGCCGTAATAAGAGTATTTTGAATATAAAAAAACACATTCATCGTTCCTGATTCTTCAATAATTGAATGTGTAGCAGAATCAGTCCATAATATTTGATCGAAACCTTCTAATTGAGCTTTTTTAGTTGGAAAAAAAGAAGCTGCATAGTTACCAGCAGCTTTAATAAAACCAATACCACCATTATAAGATCTACTATATTTGAGTTCTATTTTTACTTTTAATGGTCTTGAATAATACTTATTTACAGAAGTACAAAAAATAAAAAAAAGATAATTTAAACTTGGTTTTGCAGTAAGAGTACCATCTGTTGCAATCATAAAAGGTCTTATATATAATGAATAACCATATTTAGGAACTATCCATTTAGTATCCAATTTTAATAAATTTATTAATCCTTCTACAAAAATTTTTTTTGGAATAACTGGCATTGCTAAACGTTTTGCTGAAATATTGAATCTTTTAAAATGTTCTAATGGCCTAAATAAAAACATATTATTTTTTCTATCTTTGAAAGCTTTCATTCCTTCAAAAATAGCTTGTCCATAATGAAAAACTAAAGTATTTGGAAAAAATATAAAATTACCAAATGTTTGAATTTGGGGTTCTTTCCAAAGATCATTTCTATACTCGCAAAAAAGCATATGATCAGTATAATATTTGCCAAAAGGAATTTCAACATCCCAATTAATATTTTTTATTCTAGATATTTTTCCTTTTTCAATTAGCATAGATTCTATTAGGTTTTAAAATATCTAATATGTAAGAAAAAATATAAGATAATAAAAATGATTATAACTTTGATTAAGTATGGAGACCCAATTTTGCATAAAAAATGCAAAAAGATAAACAAACAAAATAACTTGAAAGATAAAAATAACTTGAAAGATATAATTATAAAAATGTTTTATCTATTGCTCAAACATAAAGGAGTAGGTTTAGCAGCTACACAAATAGGATTAACTATAAGATTATTTCTAGTTAATTGTTTTGATTCAAGAAAAATAATCATTTTAAATCCCAGCATAGTAATTACTCATTGTTTTGACAAAGAGTATACTGAAGGATGTTTAAGTATACCTAAAGTTTTTGAACAAATTAAAAGAAAGGAAAATATTTTCATTGAATATGTTGACATCAATTGGTATAAACATAAAGTACGCTCAAAAGGTTTTTTAGCAAGAGTAATTTTACATGAATTTGATCATTTAAATGGAATACTTTTTTTAGATTACTTATACAAATTTCATTCTTCAATTTTCATCACTAAGAATAGTTGATATAGTTTTTCTATTTAATTTAATATTATTGTTTTTTAAAATATTAACAAATTTAGAATAATTGAAACCAAATTTTCTTACAGCAGCATTTATTCGTATAATCCATAATTTTCTAAAGTTACGTTTTTTTTGTTTTCTTCCAATATAAGAACAATATAATGCTTTTTCTACCGCATTTTTTGCTACAGTATATAATTTCCTTCTTGCCCCATAAAATCCCTTCGCTTTATTTAAAATTTGTTTTCTTCTTTTTTTAGCTGCAACCACATTTACAGATCTTGGCATTTTATAAGAATAAATTTTTTTTTATCGATCTTTTAATAGAATTTTTTATTATAGAAAAATTTGACAATCTTCTTTTTCTTTTTTTTGATTTTTTAGTTAATATATGATTTTTAAAAGCCTTTTTTCTCTTTATAAAACCATTACTAGTTATTTTAAATCTTTTTTTATAACTAGATTTTCTTTTTAATTTCATGTCTTTTTAAGTGTATTTTGTTTCGGACTTAAAACAATAAACATTTTTTTTCCATCCATTCTTGGAGGTAGTTCTACTTTAATGAAAGTACTAAGTAAGTCAATACATTTTAATAACATTTTTTCTCCTAAATCTTTAGAAATGATACTTCTTCCTTTGAAAAAAATAGAAAATTTAACCTTATTTTTTAATATTAAAAATTTTTTTGCATGTTCTATTTTAAAAGATAAATCATGAGAATTAGTATAAGAAGTTAATCTAATTTCTTTAGTCAATCTTAAATTTTTTTTTAGTTTTTTTTTCTTTAACTTATATAAAAATTTTTTAAAATTCATTACTTTACAAATTGTAGCTTTTGGATTAATTTCTACTAAATCTAAAGCAAGTTTTTTAGCTATTTTTAATGCCTTTTTTAGTGTATAAACTTTTGACTCAATTTTTTCTCCAACTAATCTAACTTTTTTAGATTTTATCTCTGAATTAATTTTATAATTTTTGTATTTCTTCTTAAAAGATTCTATGTTTTTTCTTTTAATTCTTTTCTTTTAATATTAATCTTTTTCTTTTAATTCTTTTCTTTTAAAGAATTCCTTCTGAAGCTTGTAAATTGTAAATTCATAAAATTTAATTATTTAATTGTTTGTTTTTCTTTTCATTAAGTAAATTTAAAGAAATAGATTATGCTTTTTATTGTACAAAATCTAAAACTTTATTCCTAAGTAAAACATATTCTTTTATTTATTTTACTTCTTCATAATCAACATCTTGTACTTGCGAATCAACATCTTTCTTATCTCTTTTATTAGATTGATTATTGGTTTGGTTCTTATTAAAAATTTCTTGTGATGTAGCCCAAAAATTATTAATTTTTTCTATGTAAGTATCTATATCTAACATTTGTTTTAGATTGATTGCTTCTTTTAATTTTAATAAATAACCTTCAATTATTTTAATTTTATTTTTGGTTAATTTCTTTCCATATTCTTTCATGTATTTTTCAGAACTAAAAATTAGTGTATCAGCAGTATTAATTTTTTCTATTTCTTTTTTTATCTTTTCATCTTTTTCATAATTTTTTTCTGCTTCTTTTTTCATTCTTTCTATCTCTTCTTTACCTAAGCCAGAGGAAGCTTGAATTCTAATTGTTTGTTCTCTACCAGTTCCTTTATCTTTAGCAGAAACATTTAAAATACCATTAGCATCAAGATCGAAAATTACTTCTATTTGAGGAACTCCTCTTGGTGCTGGTGGAATGTCAACTAAATCAAATCGACCAATTTCTTTATTATCATTAAACAAAGGTCTTTCTCCTTGTCCAACTCTAACAGTTACAGCAGATTGGTTAGCAGTCGCTGTCGAAAATATCTCTGATTTTCTAGTTGGTATCGTGGTGTTAGACTGTATCAATTTGGTAAAAACACCTCCTAATGTTTCGATTCCTAAAGATAATGGCGTAACATCTAATAACAAAACATCTTTTACATCCCCACCTAATACTCCTCCTTGAATAGCTGCGCCAATAGCTACTACTTCATCTGGATTAACTCCTTTTGATGGAATTCTTTTAAAGAATTTTTCTACTTCTTCTTGAATTTTGGGTATTCTAGTTGAGCCACCTACTAAAAGAACTTCATCTATATCTTTTGCATTTAAATCAGCTGCTGTTAATGCATCTTTACAAGGATTAATAGATCTTTTAATTAAAGGCTCAGATAATTTTTCAAATTTTGCTCTTGTTAATGTTTTTACTAAATGTTTTGGTCCTGTTGGAGTAGCAGTTATATAAGGTAAATTAATTTCTGTTTTAGTAGTAGAAGAGAGTTCAATTTTTGCTTTTTCTGCAGATTCTTTTAATCTTTGATAAGCAATAGCATCATCAGCTAGATTAATTCCTTGCTCCTCTTTAAATTCTTTTATTAACCAATTCATAAGAATTTTATCAAAGTCATCACCTCCTAAATGAGTGTCTCCATTTGTGGATAATACTTCAAATACTCCATCTCCTAATTCCAAAATTGAAATATCAAAAGTTCCTCCTCCTAAATCATAAACTACTATTTTTTTATTTTGATTGTTTTTATCTAAACCATAAGCTAATGCAGCTGCTGTTGGTTCATTAATAATTCTTTCTACTTCTAAACCAGCAATTTCACCAGCTTCTTTAGTTGCTTGACGTTGAGAATCATTAAAATAGGCAGGAACTGTAACTACTGCTTTTGTCACTTTATATCCTAAGTAGTCTTCTGCAGTTTTTTTCATTTTTTGAAGTACCATTGCAGAAATTTCTTGTGGAGAATATAATTTATTTACGATTTTTACTCTTGGAGTATCGTTTTCACCTTTAACTATTTTGTAAGGTACATATTTTAATTCGTCAATTACTTCAGAATATTTTCTTCCCATAAAACGTTTAATAGAAAATATTGTATTTTTAGGATTAGTTACTGCTTGGCGTTTAGCTGGATCACCTACTTTAATTTCTCCTCCTTCTGTAAAAGCTATAATAGAAGGTGTCGTACGTTTACCTTCTGCATTCTGTATAACAGTTGGTCCATTTACTTCAATTACTGAAACACAAGAATTAGTAGTACCTAAATCTATACCTATTATTTTATTCATGTTCTTTGTTTTTAAGAAATAAAACTTTAAGAGTTAAGATCATATAAAAAATATATAATATTCTTTTATATTAAAGAAGATCATATGAAAATGATAAAAACAAATCTAGAAATTAATTGGTATCTTATTAATGCATTTGACAAACGTCTAGGACGTTTAGCATCAATTATTGCTCATATAATTATTGGAAAACATAAAATAAACTTTTCACCTAATTTTCTTGGTGGTGATAAAGTTATTATTATTAACGCAAAAACTATAACTTTAACTGGAAAAAAAAATAAGAATAAAACATATATTAGTTACAGTGGATATCCAGGTGGTCAAAAGGTCAAGAAAGCTTCAGACTTAATAAAAAAAAAACCTGAGTTCATAATTAGAAAAGCAGTGCTCGGGATGTTACCAAAAAATTCTTTAAAAAAAAAAATGATCAAAAATTTATATATATTTAATGACAATATACAGAAATTTCAAAACATTAGTAACATTAAATATTTGAATTAATGAAAAATTATAATGCTGTCGGACGTAGAAAAACAGCAGTTGCTAGATTATATCTTAAGCCTGGCACTGGAAAATTTCTAATTAATAAGAAAATGAATTTTCAAAATATAATTTTTTATCCATTAGAGTTAACCAATACTCGTGGAAAATTTGATATTTCTATTACTATATCTGGGGGTGGTTTAAAAAGTCAAACTGAAGCTATTTTGTTAGCACTATCTAGAAGTTTATGTAAATTTAATAAATCATATCGCAAAATATTAAAAAAAAATAAGTTACTAACTCGTGATTCTCGAGTTGTAGAACGTAAAAAATATGGTAAAAAGAAAGCTAGAAAAAAATTTCAATTTTCAAAAAGATAATATGTATAATTTAAAATTTTCTAAGTTTTTAAAATCAGGTGTCCATTTTGGTCATTCGACATCTAAATGGAACCCTAAAATAAACCATTATTTATTAATGCAAAAAAAAGGAATACATATTATAGATCTTTATAAAACTAAAAAAAAAATATATTCTTCATGCCTATTCTTAAAGAAAATTACTGCATCAGGTAAGATAGTTTTATTTGTAGGAACAAAAGAACAAGCAAAGAAAATAATTGCTTATTATGCCAACAATATTAATATGCCTTATATTAATGAACGTTGGATTGGAGGTTTATTAACTAATTTTTCGACAATACGAGAATCAATTTATAAAATGAATATGATCAAACAAAATAAATATTCAGGCTTATATAATTTAATTTCTAAAAAAGAAAGATTACTCATTTCACGACTTTATACAAAGTTAAAAAAGAACTTAGGCTCTGTTAGGAACCTCAACTTTATTCCAGATTGTATAGTAATTATTGATATAAATAAAGAACAAGCGGCAGTTAAAGAAGCTTTAAAATTAGGAATTCCAATTGTTGGAATAGTCGACACAAATTCTGACCCAGAGAAAATGAATTTTCCAATTCCTGCTAATGATGATAATTCAAAGTCTATTAACCTTATTTTGTATTACATAGCTAATGCAATTGAAAGTGGTGTACATTTATATTTAAGTAATAAGAAAAATACCCACGTTTTAGTAAACCAACAATATTAATATGCAACCAACAATATTAAAAAATATTAAGAAATTAAGAAAAATTACTAGTGCATCTGTAATGGAATGTAAACAAGCAATTATTTTTTCAAAAGGAAATATCAATTTAGGAATTTCTTATTTAATTCATAAATCAAATAAGCAAGCGAGAACAACACGAACAAAAACCAAATTCAAAAGAAATTTCATTTTATGCAGAAGAAATAAAACCAAAACTAAAATTATAGCTATCATTCTTTCTACAGAAACTGATTTTGTAACTAAAAACGATCTGTTTCAAAAATTATCTACTTTTATTTTGGAAGTTGCTTGTCTTTGTAATAACAAATCTGAAATACTAAAATATAAAATTAATAATTTGAGTTTATTTCAAATAATAACTTATTTCTCAAAAAGTATTATTCAAGAAAACATTGAGTTCAAAACTTTTGTTTTTATAAAAACCTCTTTTATTAATTTTTATATATATCATAATTTTAATCAAGCTGCGATAATAGGGTTTTCAAATTATCTCCCAGGAATTGAATATATCTCAAAATATCTGGCAATGCAATTAGTTGCTAACGAGAACAAAATTAACACATATGTTAGAAATAACATTATAAAATTCTTGAACTTAAAACATATAACATATAAAATTCTTTAACTTAAGAAAATAAATTCTTTTACCTAGAGTGGGATTTGAACCCACACAGCTTTTTACAAGCTCCAGGATTTTAAGTCCTGTGTGTATACCAATTTCACCATCCAGGCTGAATTAGCAAAAACTCAGCGAGAAACGGGATTTGAACCCGCGACCATTACCTTGGCAAGGTAATGCTCTACCAACCTGAGCTATTCTCGCATACTAAAATATTGTAAATGCATTTGAGACTTGTTTGCTCAGAAGTCATCTGGAGAATATTACAATTAATTGATTTACGTTATACCACCGACAACAAAGAAAGGATTTTTTATAAGTAATCCTCTACAGATATCTTATTTCTCTCGAGATTTATTTCTATATTTTTTAATATGTTTATTTATTTTCTTGTTTTTTCAAAATAAATTTTATATGTTTTAAAAAGCTTTGAGCACTCGCAAGAGTAAGAGTATTTATGTTTAAGTTTTCAATATTTTTTTTAATTATTTTGTATTTTATATGCGAATTAATTTTTTTCATTTGTTTTAAACAAGTCATAATTTTTTTTGATCTTTCTATTATTGTCTTAGGTATCCCTGCAATTTTAGCAACATTAATTCCGTAGCTATTTTTGCACCCAAATGGTAATAATTTTCTTGTATATATAATTTGCTTATTTATTTTTTTTACTGATATGCTTCTATTTCTTATTCTAATATAATAATTTTTCATATTATTTAATTCATGATAATGAGTAGAAAATAATACAAATGGTTGGTTCGGATGATTATGCAAAAATTCTATGATTGCCCAGGCAATCGAAATTCCGTCATAAGTACTAGTTCCTCTCCCAATTTCATCTAGCAATATAAGACTTCTTTCAGATATATTATTTAGTATGCTAGCTGTTTCATTCATTTCATTCATAAATGTTGATTCTCCAATTGAAATATTATCTGATGCTCCAACTCTTATAAAAATTTTTTCTATTATACCAATTTCTGCATAACTTGCAGGAATATAACTCCCTACTTGAGCCATTATAATAATAATTGCAATTTTGCGTAATATAGCTGATTTTCCTGCCATATTTGGACCAGTTATTATAAATATTTGTTGTTCGTTTTTTTTAAACAAAATATCATTTGCTATATAAGTTATTGCTTTAGCACCTTGCGAATGTATTTGTGCTTCGATTACTGGATGACGCCCATCTTTTATATAAAGATTAAAACTATTATTAACTTTAGGACATATGTAATTATTTTGTTTAGCACATATTGCTAGAGAAATCATTACATCTATTTTTGCTATTACTTTTGCGTTTCTTTGATTATATTTTACATTTTCTAATAACAAACATGTTAGATCTTCCAATATTTTACTTTCTATTTTTAGAATAGATTCTTGTGCAAGTTTTATTTTTATTTCATGATTTTTTAATTCTTCTGATATATATCTTTCTACCTTAGCTAATGTTTGTTGTATTTTCCAGTGTTTGGGCACCTTGATCTTTTTGGTTGGTTTTTTAATTTCTATATAATAGCCAAATATATGATTCGAGTTTATTTTTATATTTTTTATTCCTGTTTGTTTTCTTTCTCTCTCACATATTTTTAATATTGTTTGTTCTCTCTCAATTACTAGAGTTCTTAATTTGTCCAATTCTTTTGATATTCCGGGTTTTATTACATTTATTTTCTTTGGTGCTTCTTCATATAAGACTTTTTCAATTGTATTATATAATTTGTTACAATTAATAATTTCTTTTGCCAAGTTTTTAAGAATATTACTACTTGATCTGCTCAGGATTTTTTTTATTTCTATTATATTCTTTATACTTTTTTTTAATAATAATAAATCATATGGATTTGCTCTTAAGTTCACTATTTTAGCTGATAATCTTTCTAAATCAGATATTTTTTTTAGTTTGTTTCTTATAGATTTTATTATTTGTTTTTGGTTTAAAAATTCATATAATATATTCTGTCGATAATGAATTTTGTTTATATCTTTAAGAGGAAATATTAGCCATTTCTTTAGTAATCTACCTCCCATTGGACTCTTGGTAAAATCCAACACTTTTAATAATGTTAAAGCGTCTTCATTTTTAGATGAAATGATTTCTAAATTTTCTAAAGAAAAATTATCTATATTAAGAGAGTTCTCTAAACTAATTTTTTTAATACAATTAATATGGGATATTTTATAATTACAGATATTACAGACATAAGAGCAAATTGCACCTGCAGAAGATATACCAAGCCCAAGTTTTTGTATATTAAACCCCTTTAAAGAATTAGTTTTGAAGTGTTGGATTAAATATTTATAAGAAGAATCAAAATCAAAAACAAAATCTTCTAATCCTTGTAAATGGATATTTTTACTTAAAATATTATTATTTAAAATAGATTTAATATCTTTTTCTTTTTTTTGTGGACAAATTATTTCCTTAGGTAAAAATTTATTAAGAATTATATTAATGTAATTTTGGTTACCTTCTCCCACTAAGAATTCACCAGTTGAAATATCTAAAAAAGAAATACCAAGTTGGGTTTTATAATTTTTATAAAATATTGCACATAAAAAATTGTTTTTTTTAGCATCTAACACGTCACTATTAGTCACGACACCTGGGGTAATAATTTCGGTTACTCCTCTTTTTAAAAGTCCTCTCTCTTTTGTATTTTTTTTTTCTAGTTCCTCACAAATCGCAATTTTGAATCCTGCTTTAACTAATTTAGGTAAATAATTATTTATAGAATGGTGAGGAAAACCTGCCAATTCCACATGCGAGTTGGTATTACCCTTATTTTTACGTTTAGTTAAAACAATATTTAATACTTTCGAACATTTTATAGCATCTGTTCCAAACATTTCGTAAAAATCACCTACTCTAAATAATATAATTGTATTAGTGAATTTTTTTTTTATTTCATTATATTGTTTAATTAAAGGAGTTATTATCTTCATCTTTTTATATAGTTTTTAATTAAATGAGTTTTTATCTTCATCTTTATCTTCAGTTTAAATTATTTTTTGTATTGCTTTTTTTGTAATTTTAATTTGTTTCTTTTTAAACCATTCGAAAGAAAAAGTATATTTATTAAATATTTTCTCACAGATATAATGTAATCCTCTAGCTCCAATATTTAATTTCATCGCTTTTTTAATTATTAACTCAATAGCTTTTTTAGTAATTGAAAAATCTATTTTATCCAATTTTAAAAGATTTTTATATTGTTTTAAAATTGAATTTTTGGTTGATAATAATATCTCTTTATATTCTTTTTCAGTAAAATTTTGTAACTGACAAATTATAGGCCATCTACCAAGAAATTCTGGAATAAAACCAAAATTAATTAAATCTTCTGATTTTAGTGAATCAAATAATTCTTTCTTATTGTCTTTTCTTTTCTTATTAAAACCTATTTTTGATACATTTAATCTGTTATAAACTATTTCATCTAATCCTGCAAATGTACCACCAGATAGAAAAAGTATATCTTTTGTATTTATAGATACCATTGGGTTCTCCGGATGTTTTCTACCAAATTGTGTTGAGATATTCACATATGATCCTTCTAAAATCTTAAGTAAAGCTTGTTGTACTCCTTCGCCTGAAACATCTCTTGTTATTGAAGTATTATGAATACTTTTTTTAGAAATTTTATCTATTTCATCTATAAAGATAATACCTTTTTCAGCTAAGTTTAAATCAAAATTAGCTTTTTGCAACAATTTAGTTAATATATTTTCTACATCATCTCCAACATATCCAGCTTCAGTCAATGAAGTAGCATCAACTATTGCTAAAGGAAGATTTAAAAATCTAGCAAGACTTTTTGCAAACAGAGTTTTTCCAGTACCTGTATTTCCTATTAACAATATATTAGCTTTATTTACTTCTATTTTATTTTCAGATAAAATAAGCCTTTTGTAATGATTATAAATTGATACAGAAACTATTTGTTTCGCTTCTTCTTGGCCAATAATATATTTATCTAAATAATATTTAATATTCTTTGGTGTGACAATTAGCTGTTGAGTATTTTTTGCATTCTTAAAATTAATATATATTTTATATATATATAGTATTTTTATAATACAATTATTACATACCAAATCACTATCAAATATGAAGACTTTAATTAATTCTTTTTTTTTTGCACTACAAAAAGAACATCTTAAAGATGTCTTAAATTTTATATTCAACATAATTCCAACAAGTTACAAAATTTCATCAATAATACCATATGCTTTCGCTTCTTTGGAATTCATCCAATATTCCCTATCAGAATCTTTTTCGATCTTTTTAAATTGTTGTCCAGTATGTTTGCTAAGAATTTCATATAATTCTTTTTTTAGCTTGAAAATTTCTCTTGTAGATATTTCGAGATCTGACAATTGTCCTTTTACAGAACCAATCGGTTGATGTATCATGACTCTTGAGTGTTTTAAAATATAACGTTTGCCCTTATAACCAGCACATAGTAATATAGCCGCCATTGAGGCTGCTAGACCAGTACAAATAGTAGAAACCTTAGGCTTTACAATCTGCATCGTATCATATATACTTAATCCTGATGATATATTCCCTCCTGGAGAGTTTATATATATCTGTATATCTTGTTTGTTATCTATAGATTCTAAAAATAAAATCTGGGCTTGAATTATACTAGAAATTTTATCAACGATTGGAGTACCTAAGAAAATAATTCTATCCATCAAAAGACGTGAAAATACATCCATTTGAGAAAAATTTAATTTTCTTTCTTCTATTATATAAGGTGTAATGGAATTTTTCATTGAATTTAAATAATAACATAGAGTTTTCTTATCTATCGCTTTTTTTTGAATTGCATAATTTTGAAATTCTTTCAAATAATTCATATTCTTATTTGCGCATTTGTTTTAAGACTTAAAACATATAAATATATATTATTTATAAATTTTCATATTCTTCTTTGCGCATACTAAAGTTTAATTCAATTAATTTTACTAAAGTTATTTCGATCGTTAATCTCTTATTATAACTTTTGCGAATAAAGTTATCAGTTTTTTCACATATTATTAAAGCTTTAATTAAAAAATTAGAAGATACTTTCTTGGATTGTGCATATAATCTGTTTTTAAATTTTTCAGAATAATTAAAGAATTGAATTGTTCCATTATTTTTAAGAACTAATAAATTTCTAAAATGAGCTGCAATATGATTAATAAAACAATTTCTATTTATCCCTTTTTTTATAAGTTTCTCAAAATAAAGTAAAGTTTTCAAGATATTTTTATCAATTATATTTTTATCAATTATTAACTCAGTAATTTGTAAGCAGTATTGAATATCTAATATTCCTAATTGCTTTGCAACAATTTTACGTGATATTTTGTTATTAGAAAAAAGCTTTAATCTATCAAAAGAAGATAAAGCATCTCTTAAAGAGCCTTCAGAATTTTCAGCAATTAATAATAACGCATCCTTTTCGTATTCTACGTTTTCCAACGTACAAATTTTAATTAAAGCTTTCATTAAATTTTTAATATTAATATGTTTAAAATCATATATTTGACAACGTGATAATACAGTAGGTAAAACTTTATTTTTTTCGGTAGTTGCTAAAATAAAAATAACATGTGAAGGAGGTTCTTCTAAAACTTTTAAAAAAGCATTAAAGGCAGAATGTGAGAGCATATGAACTTCATCAATAATATAAATATTGTATTTTCCGCAAAATGGCAAATAATTTAATTTCTTAATAATGTCTTTAATATCATCGACTGAATTATTGGATGCAGCATCCAATTCATATGCTGAATCCAATTCAATAACATTATTAAGTTTTCTAGCTAAAATTCTTGCACAGGTAGTTTTACCAACTCCTTTAGGACCACAAAATAAAAAAGACTTTGCTACTTTTTTTTGGCTTATCGCTTGTTTTAAAGTATCAGTTATATGTTTTTGTCCAATTACATTCTCAAAATCTAAAGGACGATATTTAATCGCTGAAATTTGATATTTACTAGCTTTACTCATCTTTTTTTTTTATCTTTTCTTCATGAACTTTTTTCTTCGTAATAAGGAAGATAAATACTTCTGATGTCTAAAGAAAAAGTACCAAAATACAAACACGTAAATATAATACTAAAATCTTTATTTCTAGCTAATTAATAAATATTCAAACAATGGGCGATACCTACTCTTCCAGAAAAACTAGTACCATCGGCGCTAATAAGTTTAACTTCTCTGTTCGGAATGGTAAGAGGTGGAACATTATTGCTATAATCGCCCACTGCATTAGAAACAAAAATTATAACTAAGATCTCAGAGCATACAATAGAAAATTTAACGTATAAGCTTATGGGTAATTAGTACTACTCAGCTTTGATATTACTATCTTTACACTTATAGCCTATCAACGTTGTAATCTTCAACGACCCTTAAAAGAAGCCTAATCTTATGGTTAGTTTCGCACTTATATGCTTTCAGTGCTTATCTTATCCGAACTTAGCTACTCAGCTTTGCACCTGGCGATACAACTGATATACCATAGGTTCGTCCGACTCGGTCCTCTCGTACTAGAGTTAGATCCATTCAAGCTTCTAACGCTCACAATAGATAGAGACCGAACTGTCTTACGACGTTCTGAACCCAGCTCGCGTGCCACTTTAACAGGCGAACAGCCTAACCCTTGGGACCTTCTTCAGCCCCAGGATGTGACGAGCCGACATCGAGGTGCCGAACCTCTCCGTCGATATGATCTCTTGGGAGAGACTAGCCTGTTATCCCTGGAGTACCTTTTATCCTTTGAGCGATGGCCTTTCCATACAGTACCACCGGATCACTATGCCCTACTTTCGTATCTGCTCGACTTGTCAGTCTCACAGTCAAGCACCCTTATGCCATTGCACTCTAAGCACGATTACCAAACGTGTTGAGGGTACCTTTGTAAGCCTCCGTTACCTTTTAGGAGGCGACCACCCCAGTCAAACTACCACCCACGCACTGTTCTCTTTGTTTTCTAAAGAGTTAGATTTAAAGGAAATAAAGGGTGGTATTTCAATGTCGACTCCACACTTTCTAGCGAGAATGCTTCCAAGTCTCCCACCTATCCTACACATTACTTACTCAAAATCAATACGAAGCTGCAGTAAAGGTTCACAGGGTCTTTTCGTCCCATTGCGAGGAATCGGCATCTTCACCGATACTTCAATTTCACCGAGCTCATGGCAGAGACAGTGTCCAGATCGTTACACCATTCGTGCAGGTCGGAACTTACCCGACAAGGAATTTCGCTACCTTAGGACCGTTATAGTTACGGCCGCCGTTTACTGGGGCTTCGGTTGAAAGCTTTGCAATTAATTGCTAACATTCTTCTTTAACCTTCCAGCACCGGGCAGGTGTCAGACCCTATACCTCATTTTGCAATTTTGCAGAGCCCTGTGTTTTTGTTAAACAGTCGCCTGGACCTTTTCACTGCGACCTTCAAAGAAGGCAACCTTTCTCCCGAAGTTACAGGTCAATTTTGCCTAGTTCCTTAGCCGTGAATCACTCGAGCACCTTAGGATACTCTCCCTAACTACCTGTGTCGGTTTTGGTACGGAAATTTACTATTTCATTTATTTCTAGAAGTTTTTCTTGAAAGCATTTATCTGTTCTATCCATTTCTTGGTACTCTTTTATTTTAGCAACATATACGGATTTTCCTATATACATAAGCCTTAATACTTTCACGTGCACTTCCATCAGCACGCGACAGTTTAACTGCTTTTTCACTCCTTTGAGTAAATAGTAAACTACATCGTAATATTAAACGATTTTCCATCGACTACACCTTTCGGTTTTGCCTTAGGTCCGATTAACCCTCAGTTGATTAACATTGCTGAGGAAACCTTAGTTTTTCGGTGTGCAGGTTTCTCGCCTGCATTATCGTTACTCATACCTACATTTTCTTTTGTAATCACTCCACTCGATTTTACAAAACAAGCTTCACTGTCATTACAATGCTCCCCTACCGATCATTGCGATCCCATAGCTTCGGCGATATACTTATGCCCGATTATTATCCATGCTCAGTAACTAAACCAGTGAGCTGTTACGCACTCTTTAAATGAATAGCTGCTTCCAAGCCAACATACTAGCTATCTACGTTACTGAACTACGTTTATTCAACTTAGCATATACTTTGGGGCCTTAGCTTTTGGTCTGGGTTGTTTCCCTCTCGGACCTGGACCTTATCACCCAAGCCCTCACTATTGTAAAACATATTACAGCATTCGGAGTTTGTCTAGAATTAGTAGACTACATAGTCCCATCATCTAATCAGTCGCTCTACCTCTGTAATACTTTACACAATGCTGCACCTCAATGCATTTCGAGGAGTACGAGCTATCTCCGAGTTTGATTAGCCTTTCACTCCTACTCACAGATCATCCGAAAACTTTTCAACGTTTACCGGTTCGGTCCTCCACAATGTTTTACCAAAGCTTCAACCTGCCCATAAGTAGATCACCCGGTTTCGCGTATAATTATACTGACTATATGCACATTTAATACTCGCTTTCGCTACGGCTTCATAATTTAAATCATTTAACCTTGCCAGTACAATTAACTCGTAGGTTCATTATGCAAAAGGCACGACGTTACTTGTTTCTTTAACAGCTCCGTCCGCTTGTAGGCAAATGGTTTCAGGATCTATTTCACTCTTCTTTTAGAAGTTCTTTTCACCTTTCCCTCACGGTACTTGTTCACTATCGGTCTCTGAGTAGTATTTAGCCTTGCCAGATGGTCCTGGCGGATTCAGACAGAATTTCCCGTGATCCGTCTTACTCAGGATCCTAATAGGTATTTATTCTATTTCGTATACAGGACTCTCACCTTCTTGGGTGAATTTTTCCAACTTCTTCTACTATAGAATGAAATTACATCTGTTAGTACTACAACACCATTACTTAAGTAATGGTTTAGGCTTTTCCAATTTCGCTCACCACTACTTTCGGAATCACTATTGTTTTCTTTTCCTCTAGTTACTAAGATGTTTCAGTTCACTAGGTCTATGCTCTTTTACAAGATGCTAATTTTTATATTAGCAGGTTTCCCCATTCGGAAATTTACGGATCTACTTCTGTTTTGCAAATCACCGTAACTTTTCGTTGCTGCTCACGTCCTTCCTCCACTCTCAGAGCCTAGGCATCCACCAAATGCCCTTAAATTACTTATTTAATTAAATCTTACTATGTATGCTGCTTGCTCTTTTATTGGAGGAGATCGGATTCGAACCGATGACCTCCTGCGTGCAAAGCAGTGGCTCTAACCTCCTGAGCTAAACCCCCAGTAATAGTCTCAGCTGGATTTGAACCAGCGACCTCTACATTATCAGTGTAGTGCTCTTACCTTCTGAGCTATAAGACTGCTTTATTCTTTTAATAGCTTTCATTAATTTTAATGTTCCAGCCGCACCTTCCGGTACAGCTACCTTGTTACGACTTAGCCCCAGTCATTGATCTTACCCTTGGCAGATTCTTTTACGTCACTGACTTCAGGTACTTCCAACTTCCATGGCTTGACGGGCGGTGTGTACAAGGCCCGGGAACGTATTCACCGTACCATGGCTGATGCACGATTACTAGCGATTCCAGCTTCATAGAGTCGAGTTGCAGACTCCAATCCGAACTTAGGTCGGTTTTGTAGATTTGCTTATGGTTACCCATTTGCTTCTCTTTGTTTCGACCATTGTAGCACGTGTGTGGCCCAAGACATTAGGGCCGTGATGATTTGACGTCATCCCCACCTTCCTCACAGCTTGCGCTGGCAGTTTTATTATAGTTCCCGGCTTAACGCTGGTAAATAATAATGGGGGTTACGCTCGTTAAAGGACTTAACCTTACACCTCACGGCACGAGCTGACGACAACCATGCAGCACCTTGTACTCCGTCCGAAGACTAAACTATTTCTAGTGTATTCGTAGTACATTTAAGTCTTGGTAAGGTTCCTCGCGTAGCATCGAATTAAACCACATGCTCCACCGATTGTGCGGACCCCCGTCAATTCCTTTGAGTTTCAATCTTGCGATCGTACTTCTCAGGTGGATCACTTATCACTTTAGCTTAACCACTGAATATTTTATTTCTATCTTATATCCAACAGTTAGTGATCATCGTTTACTGCGTGGACTACCAGGGTATCTAATCCTGTTTGCTCCCCATGCCTTCGTGCCTCAGTGTCAGTTGAGATCTAGTAACCTGCTTTCGCTATTGGTGTTCTGTGTGATATCTATGCATTTCACCGCTACACCACACATTCCAGTTACTCCTATCTAACTCGAGTTTTACAGTCTCAATAGCAGTTTTACAGTTGAGCTGTTAGCTTTCACTACTGACTTAAAAAACAACCTACGCACCCTTTAAACCCAATAATTCCGGATAACGCTTGTATCCTTCGTATTACCGCTGCTGCTGGCACGAAGTTTGCCGATACTTATTCGTATATTACCTTCAATTATTTCTAACAATAGAATTTTTTAGTCATATACAAAAGCAGTTTACAACCTTTCTGGCATTCATCCTGCACGCGGCGTAACTGGTTCAGAGTTTCCTCCATTGACCAATATTCCTCACTGCTGCCTCCCGTAGAAGTTTGGTCCTTGTCTCAGTACCAATGTGGAGGTACACCCTCTCAGGTCCCCTACTGATCATTGCCTTGGTGAGCAGTTACCTCTCCAACTAGCTAATCAGTCATATGCCCATTTCATGCCGTTAAAACTTTGACAAGTTTCATTGTAGACAATTTTACTTGTATTATGAGGTATTATTCTAAGTTTCCTGAAACTATTCCTCTGCATGATGAAGGTTACATATGTTATACTCACCCGTTTGCCGGTCTAAAAAAAATAGAAGTAACCTTATATTTTTTTCTGCCCCTCGACTTGCATGTGTTATGTTCGCCGCTAGCGTTAATCCTGAGCCAGGATCAAACTCTTCGTAGTTTTTAATAAAAAAAAATTAAAAAATATTTTTGCATGTGTTATGTTCTTTATATTCTCTATTTTTTCTTATATCCAAATATTAATTTTCAAGTATTTTTAATGAAATTATAATACATATTTAATGAAAAAAAGAATTTGTCACAAAAGAAAGAATTTGTTTGGTCGTAAAGGAAAAGGGAACCAAGTGAATCAAAACAAAATTAACAAAATTAACAAAATTAACAAAAAAGCATTTAAAACAAAAAAAGATTCATATAATATATCTAAATATATTTTAATTAATTTTAAAAATTCAGATTTTAATTTTAAAGTGCCAAAAAAATTAATACCTAATAAACCAAGACTCTCTAAGAATAGAACTAGACTTATGGTTTTAAATCGAATGAATATGACTATTCAGCATAAATATATGAATGATTTTAATAGTTATTTTATTACAGGAGATACTCTCGTTTTAAATAATACTAAAATGTATAAATATATATTATATGGAAAAAAAGAAAAAAATGGATCAGATCTACAAGTCTATTTATTAAGAGAAATTAATCCAAATGAAAAATCATGGGAAGTACTGGTTCAACCAGCTCGTAAAATTAGAATTGGAAATAGACTTTTCTTCTTAGATGAAAACAATGAAAAACTTATTGCTGTAGTACATGATAATACGATTTCCAAAGGACGTATTATAAAATTTACTTGCGATTTACCAAATCAAATCTTTAAAAACAAAATTAAAAATTTAGGTAAAATACAATCTGGACTAATCAAATTTTAAAAAGCCTTTTATAGATTTTTCCAATCTGCAGACTATTCTCTACTTCTCCTCATTTTCCTGGATTACATATTTCCAAGTATATTTTGAAAAAACTTGAATTCTATGGTATTAATATTTCTTATGTTACCTTGCATCTAGGTCATGATACTTATGATAAAATCATTGTCGAAGATATACAAAAACATAAAATGAAAGAAGAATACTTTAAAATAACTCATAAAGCCTGTAATTTTATTAATTATAGTATTAATTCACAAAAAAAAGTTTGTGCTATTGGTACAAGTACTTTACGGGCTTTAGAAAGTTCTGTTTCTCCTTCTAATACCTTGATTCCAAATAAAAAATGGACAAATAAGTTCATTTATCCTTATTATAAATTTCATATAGCAAATTCGTTACTTACTAATTTTCATCAACCTAAATCAACTGTAATGCCTTTATTAGCAGCTTTTGTAGGATATGATTTTTTAAAATATGCATATGATCTTGCTATTAAAAAGAAATATCAATTCTATAATTTTGGTGATGCTATGTTAATACTTTAATCTAGCTAATGAAAACTCTTTTAAAAAAAGAACAACGAACGTTAATACTTTTATATTATCTGAAAAAAAAAAAGATTCTATATAATTACTTAATTACTCTAGGAAATAAAATAAATTTTTATAAACCCAAATTCATTAATAAGAAAAATATATTAAATGGTTGTAAATCTCACCTATGGCTAGGTTTTTTGTATAAAAAGAGAAAAATTTACGTTTTTTCTTATAGTAATTCCATTCTAATAATGGGGTTTTCATTTTTAATTACAAAGATATATTCAAATAACTTCCCAATTGATATAATAAATCATAAAACTTCATTAAGTTATAATTCTTTGTTAAGCGAACTTTTCAGTTATAATCGTACTAATACAATTAAATTTATTTTAAATAAAATTAAGCAAGAAGCATTAAAATATTTAATTTAAATGGCTCTTATTTTGATAATGGATTCTACTACTACTATATGTTCTATTTCTTTAATATATAAAAAGTTATTATTAAAAAATATAACGTTTTCACCTAGAAAATTTCTGCATATAAATATTATTCATTTAATAATTATAAATATTTTAAAATCTTGCAACTTGGCAAGTATATATTTAAAAGCATTAGCATTCAATTTTGGTCCTGGATCATATACAAGCATTAAAATAGGGTTCGCAGCGTCACTAGGACTTGTATATGGTCTGAATATTAAATTAATTTATTTCAATTATCCAGAATTTGTGAATTTCACTAACAATAGTATAATTCTAATTAAAGATAATAGAAAGACGATTTCTACCTCTTGTATTATAAAGAACAAGTTATTTGTTAATTTAAAAAAAAACATGATTTATAATCTATTAAAAAGTAAAATTATAAAAAAAATATATTTATTCGATAGTAAAAGAAACCCCGTTAAGTATAAGAAAAAAGTTATTGGTCTTGGAAATAAGGAGTATATAAATATTAACAGATTTAAATTAAATACAAAAATTTTTATTTCGAAAATTTTTTTAAAAATTAAACAAAATATAAAAAATGAAAAAACTATACTAACTAAATATTTCTATAAAAAATAAATAATTATTATTGTAGCATGTTTGTCCTTTAGTTCTAAGTTGTTTTTTTTTAATAACTTTTATACAAAATCAATAATTTATTAAAAAACCAAATTCACAGACATTCTTAATATTTGCCGGAATAGCTCAGTTGGTCAGAGCACGTGATTTGTAATCTCGGTGTCAAGGGTTCGAATCCCTTTTCCGGCTATAATTTTTGTATAAAATAGGGGTGATACTCAAGTGGTCAACGAGAACAGACTGTAAATCTGCTGGTTTAACCTTCGTAGGTTCGAATCCTACTCTCCCCATTTTTATAAGCGGAAATAACTCAGTGGCAGAGTATCAGCCTTCCACGTTGAAAACACGGGTTCGAACCCCGTTTTCCGCTTATATATTAAGCCAATGTAACTCAATTGGTAGAGTACTTTCTTGGTATGAAAGAAGCAACGGGTTCAAAACCCGTCATTGGCTATTCATATTAATTAGTAATTCTGAAAATTAATGCGAAAAGAAATTTTTAAGCGTGAAAAACCACATTTAAATATAGGTACTATAGGACATGTTGATCATGGTAAAACGACATTAACAGCAGCAATAACTAATGTTTTAGCTAAAAAAGGATTAGCACTTGCTAAAGAATTTAGTGCTATAGATAATGCTCCAGAAGAAAAGGAAAGAGGTATAACAATTAATACATCACATGTTGAATACGAAACATTAGAAAGACATTATGCCCACGTAGATTGTCCAGGACATGCAGATTATATTAAAAATATGGTGACAGGTGCGGCTCAAATGGATGGTGCGATTTTAGTAATTTCTGCTACTGATGGACCAATGCCACAAACTAGAGAACATATCTTATTAGCTAGACAAGTAGGAGTTCCTAATATTGTAGTATTCCTAAATAAGATAGAAATGGTAGATGATAAAGAATTGATTGAATTAGTAGAATTAGAAATACGCGATTTATTGTCTAAATATGAATATGATGGTAAAAATACTCCTATAATACATGGCTCTGCTTTATGCGCTCTTAATGGGATAAGTAAATGGGAATCCAAAATATTAGAGCTAATGAAAGCAGTAGATAAACATATAAAAATTCCAAAAAGACAAAAAGACAAAAAGTTTTTAATGCCGATAGAAGATGTTTTTACTATAACTGGAAGAGGTACAGTTGCAACTGGACGCATCGAATCAGGGATTATTAAAACAGGAGATTCTATTGAAATTTTAGGTCTAAGTGAAAAAAAAATTAATTCAATAGTTACAGGAGTCGAAATGTTTCGAAAAATATTGGCTAAAGGTGAAGCAGGTGATAATGTAGGTCTTTTATTAAGAAGTATAGAAAAACAAGATATTAGAAGAGGAATGGTAATTGCTAAACCTGGTACAGTTTCGGTACACAGAAAATTTAAAGCTCAAATATACATTTTAAAAAAAGATGAAGGAGGTCGCCATACTCCTTTCTACAATAATTATAAACCTCAATTCTACTTAAGAACTACGGATGTAACTGGGACAATAAAATTTTCTAAAACAATTGAAATGGTAATGCCAGGGGATAATATAACACTAGAAGTAGAATTGCTTCAACCTGTTGCTTTAAATAAAGGATTAAAATTTGCAATAAGAGAAGGAGGTCATACTGTAGGAGCTGGAAAAATTACTAAAATATTAGAATAATATGTTTTACGGGTGTAGCTTATCTTGGTAGAGCATCGGTCTCCAAAACCGAAGGTGGTAAGTTCGATTCTTACCATCCGTGATATACATGCTAAATTATTATTTAAATTTTAAAAAAAAATGAATAGTAAAAAAGTTATAAAAATTATTAAACTAAATTTAAAAGGAGGATTAGCTAACCCTTCTCCACCAATAGGACCGATACTAGGAACAGCAGGAATAAATATTCTTGAATTTTGTAAATTATATAATAAAAAAACTTGCAATCAAATGGGAAAACTAATACCAGTAGTTATAAAAGTAAATGAAGATAGAAGTTTTAAAATTAAGATAAAAACTCCCACAACATCTTCTTTATTATTAGATGTTTTGAATCTAGAAAAAGGATCTAACGCATCAAAAACAAAAAAAATAGGAGTAATTTCTATGAAAAGACTAAAAGAATTAGCAATTAAAAAAATTAAAGACATGAATTGTTTTAAAATAGATTCAGCTATAAAAATGATAATTGGAACAGCTAAAACTTTAGGAATTGAAATAAAGTAAAGAAAAAAATGAAAAACAAATTATATAGTATACAAGAAGCTATTGTTCATATGAAAAAAGAAAATAAAAACAAAAATTATGCTTCGATTGACATAGATCTAGTTTTAAATATCGAATATAAAACAAATAATATTCCTATTAGGATACAAGTTAATTTACCTTACGGCAATGGTAAAAAATATAAAATATTATCTATGGTAGAAAAAGAAAAAAGAAATGAAATAAAAAAAAACAACAATATAAAAATTGGATTTAAGAAATATATTGAAAAAATACAAAAAGGATGGACCAAATTTGATATATTAATTGCAACACCAAAAACCATGCAGTCAATTGTAAAATTAGTGAAAATTTTAGGCCCAAAAGGATTAATGCCAAATACCATGTTGGGTACTGTAAATAATAATCCACAAAAAATAATTAATGAAATTAATAGAGGTAAGATATTTCTAAAATCTGATAGATATGGTATTATGCATACTTCTATTGGAAGAATAAATTTTACGAATACACAAATTCTAGAAAATTTAAAATCTTTACTATATATTTTAAATATGACCAAAACTCAACACTTAAAAGGAAATTTAATAAAAAAAATATACATTTCAAGTACAATGGGCCGAAGTTATAGAATTAAACCTTAAAAGATTATGAACAAAAAACAAAACATTCTTTTTTTTAGTAACTTATTTGGAAAGAAAAAGCTGCATTTTTATTTAATAAATTTAAAAGGAATAAAAGCTTTTCAACAATCATACTTAAGAAGAAGAAGTAGAAAAACAAATATAAATATTAAGGTTGTAAAAAATACCTTGCTAAAAAAAAGTTTTAAACTAACTAAAAATACTAAATTCATGGAAATAATTCCATTAATAAAAGAAAATACAACTTTGTTATGGTCAAAAGACAATAAAGAAACGGCTTATTTGTTATTAAAATTTACGAAAAAATATGAATTAAGTATAAAAAAAATTTTTAAATTAGCAATATCAGAAGAGAATTTATTTCTGGGTGAGAAAGGATTGAAAGATTTAATTAACATGAAATCAAAAAAAGAGTTATTAACTAATTTAATTGCAAATCTTGGTTTTTCAATAAGAAAAACTATTTTTTCTTTAAATAGAATTTTTCTATTATTATGTAATTTAAAAAATCAAATCATTTACAAATATGAAAATAAAAAAAATAGCTAAAGAATTAGTAAGCTTAACTGTTTTACAAATAAATGAGTTATCCAAGATTCTTCATGAGAAATACGGAATTGATGATATCTCATTAACTACAAATACCCAAACGCCCCAAACTTCTGCTCACCAAAAAACAAAAGAAAAAGTTAAAACGAAATTCGATTTAATTCTTAAAACCCCTGGACAATCAAAATTAGCAGTGATTAAACTGATAAGATCGCTAACTGGTCATGGTCTGAAAGATTCGAAAGAATTAGTTGATAAAGTACCTAGTATAATAAAGAGTAATTTAAATAAAGCAGAAGCTGAATTATTAATAAAAGAATTTTACAAAATAGGAGCTTTAGCAGAATTAAAATAAACAAAAGACCATGCAGACTCCAGAAAACAAACAATCCTTAGAAAAAGTAAAACAAATAATTACGTATCCAGACTTTTTAAATATACAAATAGCTTCTTTTAAAAGATTTATTTCATATGATTATAAAAAAAAAATAAGACAATATAAACTAGATGGTTTAACTAAAGTATTTAAAACACATTTTCCATACAAACCCTATCAAAAAAATTTCAAGATTTCATTTAAAAAATATTATCTTTCGCCCCCATTACACAGTGTAGAATATTGTTTAGAACGTGGTTTAACCTATAGCGTACAGTTAAATACGAATTTTAAATTAACAGCAAAAAAAAAGAAAACAAGAAAAAAAATTAAAGAAAAAATATTTCTTGGATATATTCCGTACATGACACCTTTGGGGTCCTTTATTTTTAATGGGTACGAAAGAGTCATTGTAGCACAAATAATAAGATCACCAGGAGTTTTTTTTGGTGAATCATCTATGAAAAATGGATATAAATACTATTATGGTAAAATAATTCCCAAAAAAGGAATATGGATAGAGTTTACTGCGGATAGTAAAAATTTATTAAACCTAAATTTTGACATTAAGAAGAAATTCTTATTAACCACATTCCTAAGAGCTTTAGGATATAGTAAAGACGAAGATATATTGAAGTTATTCTATTTATCAAAACAAATAAACATAAAACAAGGAAATAATATAATTGGGAAAACATTAGCAAGTAGGGCTTTAACATATTGGTTTGAAGATTTCGTTGATGAAAATACAGGAGAAATTCTAACTATAGAAAGAAGTAAGATTCTCTTAGAAAGAAATACAAGACTAAATAAAAACCAAGTTTACAAATTAAAAACACACAATGTAAATTATATTTTAATAAAAACCAAGTCAGACTTTAAAAGTGAATATTCCATAGTATATAACACATTAAAAAAAGATCCTACTAATTCTCAAGAAGAGGCACTCGTATATCTTTATCAACAATTAAAAAATAAAAACCCCAAAGACAAAGCTACAACTGAAAGACTTATTTATAAATTACTATTTTATAGAAAAAAATTTATAATTAGTAAATCAGGGAGAAGAAAACTAAACAAATTACTTGTTAACCCTAAAAAGAGTTTAAGAATTTATTTAGAAGATATACTAGTAATAATTGCCAATGTCATAGCTCTATATAATTCAAAAAAAGAATTGGAAGATCCAGAACATTTATGCAATAAAATAGTAAATACAGTAGGTGACCAATTATATGTTCAATATTCATTGGGTGTAGAAAAGATACTATCTTACTTGAAAGAAAAAGTAAGAAAAAAAATTCAGAAAAAGTCAAGTATTAATACAATTTTAAAATACGCTAAACCAACGATATTGATAAAA
Organism: Candidatus Karelsulcia muelleri; assembly: GCF_028673255.1. Classification (GTDB taxonomy): domain Bacteria; phylum Bacteroidota; class Bacteroidia; order Flavobacteriales; family Blattabacteriaceae; genus Karelsulcia; species Karelsulcia muelleri_D. The sequence continues at coordinate 154,118 of NZ_CP110504.1, forward strand.
GCAAAACTTTTAAATAATGTATTAAATACATTCTTTGGTACAAATCCGTTATCTCAATTTCTGGATCAAATGAATCCATTAGCAGAATTAACTCATAAAAGAAGGTTGTCATATCTAGGAACGGGAGGAATTTCGAGAGAAAGAGCAGGTTATGAAATAAGAGATATTAATTACTCATATTATGGTAGATTGTGTCCAATTGAAACACCTGAAGGTCCGAATATTGGACTACTTTCCTCTCTCAGCGTATTTGGAGAAGTAAATTCACTTGGACATTTAGTTACACCATATTTAAAAATAGAAAAAGGTAAAAGAAGCAAAAAAATAATTTATCTAAATAGTGAAGAAGAAATTGGTAAAAGAATATGTCAGATCAATAAACAATTTGATTATTCCAATAATATAATTTGTAGAAGTAATTCAGATTACCAGGTGAAAAAAAAGGATAAAATAGATTTTATGGATGTAGCTTGCAATCAACTTGCTTCAATTTCAGTATCATTAATACCATATTTAGAACATGATGATGCAAATAGAGCATTGATGGGCTCAAATATGATGCGTCAAGCAGTTCCATTATTAAATCCAGATATTCCTATAGTCTACACAGGAATGGAGAAAGATATGATTAAATCTACAAGAAGTATTATGTATGCACCACAAGATGGAATAGTAAAATATGTTAGTAGTAAAAAAATAATTATAGAATATAAAGAAAGAAAAAAGAATTTGTTTAGTAGCAATCTAAAAATTCATAATCTTACTAAATTTAAAAATACCAATCAAAATACTTGTTTCAATATAAATCCTGTAGTAAAAAGAGGAGAAATAATTAAAAAAGGTCAAGTGCTTATTGAAGGTTTTGCAACTAAACAAGGAGAATTAGCATTAGGAAAAAATATTAAAGTAGCTTTTATGCCCTTTAAAGGATATAATTTTGAAGATGCAATTGTAGTATCAGAAAAAATAATTAAAGAGGATTCTTTTACTTCTATAAAGATTATGAAATTAACAATAGAAGCAAGACGAACGAAATTAGGTAAAGAAAAATTCACAAAGAAAATAGCGACAATATCTAAAAAAGAAGTGAAAAATTTAGATAAAAAAGGGATAGTAAAGGTTGGAACATTTATAAAACATGGCAGGATAATAGTAGGAAAAATTACTAAAAATACTGAGACCAAAATGAAACCAGAAAAAAAATTACTAACAGCAATTATAGGAAAAAAAACAGTTAATGTAAAAGATACCTCAGTCAGGGCTGGTCCTTCGCTCAAAGGAATAGTAATTAGAAGATCGATATTTACCAAAAGTAAAAAAAATAAGAATAAAGCGAAAATTATAGTTAATATAAAAAAACAAATAAACTATATAATAAATCTTATAAAAGCAAAAATAAAACATATAAAAAAGTACTTTTTAAAAATAGCAAAATTAAAAAGAAAAAACCAGATAACACTTGGTCGTTATAAAATGAAAATTCCAAAAGAATTAAAGGATATATTAAAACAATATAAAAAAGAAAAAAGAAGACTACTAAATCTTTATTTGCACATAAAACAAAATATAATTTTTGGAGATCAGCTCAAAAATGGAGTATATAAATTAGTAAAAGTTTATATAGCTGAAAAAAGAAATCTAAAGGTAGGAGATAAGATGTCAGGTAGACACGGAAATAAAGGAGTTGTAGCTAAAATAGCAAAAGAAGAAGATATGCCATTCTTAGAAGATGGTACAATTATAGATATGGTATTAAATCCTCTAGGAGTACCATCAAGGATGAATTTAGGTCAAATATATGAAACTATAACTGGAGAAATAGGATATAAAATAAAAAAAAGAATAAAAACTCCAATTTTTAATGGTGGTACAATTAAAGAATTATTAAAATACTGTAAAAAAGCAAAAATATCTAAACTAAGTAAAAATTCTCTATATAATGGCGAGACTGGTGAAAAATTCAAATATCCAACTACAATTGGAATTTTATATATGTTGAAATTAGGGCACATGGTAGATGATAAATTACATTCACGATCAATAGGACCTTATTCCTTAATTACTCAACAGCCATTAGGAGGAAAATCACAATCTGGAGGGCAACGTTTTGGAGAAATGGAAGTATGGGCTTTAGAGGCGTTCGGAGCATCAAATATTTTACAAGAATTGCTTACAATAAAATCAGATGATATAAAAGGTAGAATAAAAACATATGAAGCAATAGTGAAAGGATTAAAATTACCTAAACCTAATATACCAGAAGCACTAACTGTATTAAAAAATGAACTAAAAGGATTATGTCTAAGCCTAGATATTAAAAAAACAAAGAGAAAAAATACATGAAAGAATATGGAAAGAAATTAACCAAAAATAAAATTAAAATAATTGAAGGTTATTTATTAAAATTA